>CAYGNB010000087.1:5885-7683 GCA_964351135.1 uncultured Rhodobacterales bacterium
TCGACGGCGAAGGAAACCGGCACGTAAAACACGGCCAGCGCCGCCAGCAGCAATCCCACGGATACAGAAAACAGTTTCATAGCAACGGCTTCACTTTAAAATCTCACCAAAATCCGGCCATCAGGCCGGGCTTGCCGCCGCATCCTTCTGCAGCGACCGATACACCGCGCCAACGGAATCCATCGTGTGGCGCTGGCCGGTCAGCATCCCGTCTTCGCGGACCGTCGGGCTGCGCGCGGGATCCCAGTCGCCCTCTTCGACCACACCTTTGGCGCGGGCGCGCAGGAACAGCTGTTCGGCCATGTTGAACTTGAGGCTCGGGCACGGGAGCTTGCCGGTCTCGCCCGAGGCGTAATCGTTATGCACGAATTTGAAGGCGCAAGCGCCGCCGCAGGCGGGCAGCAATGTGCAATCGCCGCAGACCGGGTTGTCGAACGGCGTCCAGGCGTTCCACATCGCCTCGGTGGGTGCGTCCGATTTGCGGTGACCACCCATGACGGACCCCACACGCCGGGCCGGATCCATCACCGTGTCCCAGCATTTGTGCAGATCGCCATTCGGCACCACCACGTAGCTGTTCGGCTTGACCGCCGTGCAGAGGCCCAGGAACCGCGGCACCTTGGGCAGCGCCATCAGCCCGGCCTCGAAGGCGGCCTGATGCAGCCGGTTTTCGGTCTCGGCATAGCCGGTCTTGCTCAGGCAATCGCCGCATCCGCCAGCGTTTTCTGCCACGCTCTCCACGGGAGCGAAGTAAACCGACACGCCGGTGCGGATTCCCAGTCCCTCGGCCCGCAGGATTTCCAGCAACGCCAGCGCCTCGGCCTCGTTCTGACCGTCGATATTGACGCGCACGGAGACTTTCAGCAGGTCCCGCGCGGTGACCGCCTTAATGTTGTCGATGATGCGCCGGAACGTGCCGCGTCCGCTGGTCAGGTGGCGCCGGCTGTCATGGGTCGCCTCGTCGCCGTCGATGGTGATCTGCACCTTGCCGACCCGCGCATCGCGCAGTTTCTCGGCCACGGGTACCGTCATCTGGTAGCCGTTCGAGATCATCATCGAGGTATAGCGGATGTCGTTGTCATCGCAGTGACGGATCGCGGCGGCCGACACCTCCCAGATCGTCTGCTGATCCATCAGCGGCTCGCCGCCATACCAGGTCAGATGAAAGCTGCGCGCGCCCTTCAGCCGGTCCAGCAGAAAGGCCTGGGTCGCCTCGCGCACCTTTGGGGTCATCCGGGTCAGCGGCTTGTCGAGTCCCTGGAAGCAGTAGTGACAGCCGAAGTTGCACGACAGTGTGGGTGCGATCGTCACCATCAGGTGGCCGTTGTTGTTGCGCACCTTGTCATAGCTGGCCCGAAGCGTAGCGATTTCGTCGGCCTCGGCGTTAAATACGAAGCCACCTTGAATAAAGGGCCGGTAGCGATGCGAAAACGGCAACGCCCCGGCATCGCACAGGGCATTCCAGCGGACCAGATCCTCCGCGTCCCAGATCGCGAACGCCCGCGACATGGTGTTGTAGGCCAGGTGCCGGTTGCCGCGCAGCGGAACCAGAACCGTATAGCGCGACGGCTTGATGGTCAGTTCGGTTCCCAGGAACGTGGTGCCGCTTCCGTCAGGCATTGCGGGTCTCCTTTTTCTCGGCGGCAAACAGCGTCAGCAACGCCAGCGACAACACCGCCGCGCCGCCGAACAGGAACGCGGCGCCAGCCCAGCCGGGTGCCCCCGCCAGGTCGAGCGGGATCACATGCCCGAACAGCGCCAGCGTCAGGCCCTGGACCAGCACCACCGCCACCGGCGC
>CAYGNB010000087.1:7783-10535 GCA_964351135.1 uncultured Rhodobacterales bacterium
CATCGGCACCACATCGAGCCTGCCGCTGGCAAATCCCCAGATCACCGGCAGAGCCCAGAACAGCGGCACCAGGAACAGCGCCAGCCCGGTACGCCGCCAGGACCAACCGGGCCATTGTTCGTCATCGCCGCCGGGGCGCAGCAGCCCCGGCAGATCGCCGCGCAGGATCAAAACCGCCAGCAGCGTCATCACCGCCGCGATCACCCCTGAAATCTCGGACGGACCGAGCCCGAAATACCCCTGCCGGAGCGTTTCGGCCAACCCCGTGACGACAAAGAACCCTATGGCGAAGGCCAGTTGCAAATGCGCCTCCGTGATATCGCCGTTTCAAACCCTAACCCGGATTGCACGCTATGGGCAAATCCGGAGAAATAAACTTCGGCGGACAAATCGTTCCGCCCGGTTCTTTGTGCCGGGGACAAGATATATTTGCCAGTCGTGTTTTCCTGACCTTTCGCCGAAAACGGCGCGGGCAGCCGGACATCAGATTGAACGACTCAGCCAATTGGGATAGGATACACGCGTTGGTTGAACCCTGATTTCCCGGTTCGACCGGCTGCGGACAGGACGCAGCCCCGACCGCCCCCTGACGCTTTCCATCGGGCAGCAGCAAGACAGCGGAAAGCCGGCACGGGCAGAATTTTCGCCGATCAGGCCGCGCGGCCATCACATCCTCGCGGTTCGAATACAGGTACCGGCTCAGGACATTTTGATCCCGATCGCAGCGCGTTTACCGCGCCCGTGGGCGGGCAGCACCGAAAGGATACGACATGGCAGGAGAAGACACCCGAGACCCCGACGGCACCGACACCGGCGAAACCGCCAATGCGGGTCAGCCGCGGCGGCGCGAAACGACCGAGGCGCCCGCGGCCGCCCCGGAGCCGCCGGATTACGACCAGCGGGAACAGTCCATTTCGACGACCCGCCGTCATGCCGGGCCGCCAATCCCCGAGGGGGTGGCTCCAGGCGCCGACGCCGACGAGGAACCCGAGGAAGGCCCGACGGACCCGTAACCGGCCCGGCCCGATCTGTTCATTAAACCGATTTCATTATGGGAGCCCCCCATGGCCAAGGACATTCTGATCACCCGCAATCTTTCCCTGAACGACGTCGCGACCAACGACGACACCTCCACGGTCGGCGAACCGTCGGTCGCCACCAGCAATTCACGCATATTCGTGACCGGGAACTGGTATGCCAGCCGCTCCACCGATAACGGCGCCAGCTGGACCTACGTGGACCCGGCCACGACGACGACACCGGCGGCCGGCGGCTTTTGCTGCGACCAGTTGACCCTGTTCGACCCGCAACGCGGCATCTGGATCTGGATCCTGCAATACATGCGCGATGCGAACGGGACCAATGTGTTCCGCATCGCGATCACGCGGGACGCAAATTTTCCTGCGCCGGGCTGGTACTGGTGGGACATCGCGCCGGCCACGCTGGACAGCGACTGGACCGATGTGTGGTTCGACTATCCCGACGCGGCGCTGTCACGCGACAATCTCTACGCCACCTTCAACGTGTTTCGCGGCAATTCATGGCAGCGCGCGGTGGTCATGCGGTTCCCGCTCGATACGCTGGCCAGCGGCGGCAATCTCGGCTTTGGCTGGTGGTCGACAACCCAAAACGGATCGCTGCGGCTGACCCAGCAGGCCACGCCCGGCGCCGCGATGTATTTCGGCAGCCATCGCTATACCAACCCGGTGCGGCTGTTTTCCTGGCCGGACGGATCGAACACGATCAGCTGGTGGGACATCACGCCCGCAAACTGGAGCAGCGTGATCTCCTCCACCGCGCCCAACGGGGTGAACTGGCTGGACCGCTGCGATGCCCGGATCACCGGCGGCTGCCTGGGCGGTGGGCGCATTACCTTCATGTGGACCGCCGGTGCCGATGGCACGCACCCAAACGCCTATTGCAAGGTCATCCAGATCGACGAAGGCACCAAGGCGCTGCTGGCGCAGCCCGATATCTGGAGCAGCCAGCGCGCCTGGGCCTACCCGGCCGCCTGTGTGAACAGTTCGGGCACCGTGGGCTTTGCCGCCTTCTACGGCGGCGGCGGACGCAATCCGGGGCTGGTGGTCGGCGCGCGCGACACCGGGACCAACGACTGGATCACCCGCTATGCACGGCTGGGCAGCGATTCCCCGGCGCAGGGCCGGTGGGGCGACTATCTCAACTGCCGCGCCGACGTGCCGTGGTCGGGGTCCTGGGTCGCGTCGGGCTACACGCTCGAAGGGGGCGAGGCGCGGCAGAACATCCTGCCCCGCGTGGTCCGCTTTTCGCTGGTCGATACCATGCCCGTGGTCCGTGTGATCAACAATTTCGGCTACAACGCGGGCGGCTGGCGTGTGCACATGCACCCACGGACGATGGCCGACACCAATGGCGACGGATCTGCCGATATCGTCGGATTTGGCTATGCCGGGGTCTATGTCAGCCGCTCGAACGGTAACGGCACTTATGGTCCGATTGCCCGCGTGGTCGACAATTTCGGCTATGGCGCCGGTGGCTGGCGTACCGACCGGCACCCGCGTTTCCTCGCCGACACCACCGGCGACGGGCGTGCTGACATCGTGGGTTTCGGCAATGCCGGGGTCTACATCAGCCGCGCCCAACCGGATGGCAGCTATGGCCCGATTTCGCGCGTGGTGAACAATTTCGGCTATGGCGCCGGAGGCTGGCGCGTGGACCGGCACCCGCGCTTCATGGCCGACACCACCGGCGACGGGCGCGCCGATATCGTGGG
>CAYGNB010000088.1:0-10487 GCA_964351135.1 uncultured Rhodobacterales bacterium
CCCGGAGGTCGACATGCCCGGTTCGGCACTCATAACCGGCTGCTCGGATTGGCGGGCGGCCTGTATCTCGAAGCGATTGCGGTCGATCCCGATGCCCCGGCGCCCGACCGGCCGCGCTGGTTCGGTCTGGATGCGTTCGCGGGGGTAGCCCGGCTGGGCAACTGGATTTGCCGGGTGGACGATCTAGACGCGGCGCTGTCGCCGTTGCCTATGGCAGGTGAGCCGGTCGAACTCGCGCGCGGCGATCTGCGCTGGTGTATGGCGGTACCGCAGGGCGGTGCCCTGCCTTTCGACAATCTGTTCCCGGCGCTGATACAGTGGCACGGTGATTTGCATCCCGCATCCATGCTGGCCGGGTCGGGCTGCGCCCTGAAGCGGCTGGTGGTGGTTCACCGCGAGGCGGATGCATTGCGTGGTCTGCTGGGGGTGCTGGCCGATCCGCGTATCGTGTTCGAGCCGGGCGATGTCCCGACCCTGGCGGCGGAGTTCGATACGCCGCACGGGGCACGGGTGTTGCGGTGAGAATCCGGTCGGCCCAGGGCAGCGATGCGGGGGCGGTCTGCGCGCTCTGGAACGCGGTGATCCGGGATACGACGATCACCTTTACCTCGGACGAGAAAACCGAAGCGGCCGTGACCGGCCTGATTGCAGATCGGGCCGGCGCGTTTCTTGTCGCGGAAACGGACGGAGGGGTGGGAGGCTTTGCCACCTTTGGCACGTTTCGCGCCGGGCCGGGATATGCACATACCGCCGAACACACGATCCTGCTGGCGCCGGAGGTGCGCGGGCTGGGGGTGGGCCGGGCCTTGATGCATGCACTGGAGCGGTGCGCGCGCAGCGCCGGGGTGCATGTCCTGGTCGGCGCCGTCAGCGGAGAAAACACGGGCGGCATTGCCTTTCATCGTGCGCTGGGGTTCAGGCAGGTGGGTCTGATGCCGCAGGTGGGACGCAAGAATGGGCGTTGGCTCGATCTTGTGCTGATGCAGAAAATTCTGCCAGAATCACGGGAAGATACCGCTGACAGGGGGCATGGCGCGGGGTAGGGTGCCCCCATGTCGATCTGGACCCGGATAAGCGATGCGCTGGAGGCGCTGAGGCGTGGCGACAGCCTGACGCAGGTCTTTGATCGCCTGCGCACGCCGCCCGAACGGTCGGTCGCGTTTGCCATTGCGGTGATCGCGCTGGGGGCCAAGATGGCCAAGGCGGACGGGCAGGTTACCAGGGACGAGGTGACGGCCTTTCGCGAGGTGTTTCATATCGCGCATGACGACGAGGCCGGGGCCGCCAGGGTGTTCAACATGGCGCGCACGGACGTCGCCGGATACGAGGACTACGCCCGCTCAATCGGGCGCATGTTCGCTGATGATCCCGACACGCTGAAGGATCTGATGGAAGGGCTGTTCCATATCGCGATGGCGGATGGGTTTTATCACCCGAACGAAAACGAGTTCCTTGCAGTCGTGGCCGATATCTTCGGGCTGTCCGAGCCTGAATTCGTTGCTTTGCGGGCGCGGTTCGTGCCCGACGCCGCCCCCGATCCCTTCATGGTCCTGGGGGTGAGCCCCGACACGCCGATGGATGAGATCCGGCAGACATGGCGGCGGCTGGTGCGTGAAACCCATCCCGACGCGATGATCGCGCGTGGGGTGCCGGAGGAAGCGGTGCGGCTGGCCGAAAAACGGATGATCGACATCAATCGCGCGTGGGACGAAATCAGCGGCGCGGCCGGTTAGATGCGGCTGGCGACCTATAACATCGAATGGTTCAGCAACCTGTTCGACGATAACGACAAGCTGTTGCTGGATGACGGATGGTCAGGTCGGCGCGACGTGACGCGGGCGGCGCAGATCGAAGCGCTGGCAAAGGTGTTCTCGGCGCTGGATGCCGATGCGGTGATGGTGATCGAGGCGCCGAATTCCGGCCGGCGGCGCGATACGGTACGAGCGCTGGAAGGGTTCGCCGCCGCCTTCGATCTGCGTGTCCGGCGCGCGGCGATGGGCTTTGCCAACACCACGCATCAGGAAATCGCGCTGATGTACGACCCCGATGCCTTGAGCGCTCATCACGATCCGCAGGGCAACGAAGTCGGCCGCAAGGGGAGCCGGGACGCACCGCGGTTCGATGGCACCTTCCGCATCGATCTGGATATCGACGCGCAGGAGGATCTGGTGCAGTTCTCCAAGCCGCCGCTGGAGCTTGCCGTCGAAACGGCCAGCGGGTTCGCGTTCCGGTTGATCGGGGCGCATCTGAAATCCAAGGCGCCGCACGGGGCCGAGAATCCGCAGGCGGCGATGCGGCTGTCGATCGCCAATCGGCGCAAGCAACTGGCACAGGCGATCTGGCTGCGCGCCCGGATCGACATGCATCTGGCCGAGAATACGCCCGTGATGCTGATGGGCGATCTGAATGACGGGCCGGGGCTGGACGAGTACGAACATTTGTTCGGGCGGTCCTCGGTCGAGATCCTGCTGGGGAGCGACATGTTCGATCCCAACGCAAAGCAGGCAACCCGGCGGCGGCCGGGCGCGGCTGTTCCCTCGACCGCGCGGTTTCACCTGCGCGATCAGGGACGATACCTGTCGGCGCTGCTCGATTACATCATGCTGTCGCCCGAGCTGATGGCACGGCGCCCGGCCTGGCGTATCTGGCACCCGTTCGAGGATGCGCGCTGCTGGCAGATGCCGGATCTTTGCGACGCGCTGCTGACCGCGTCGGATCATTTTCCCGTTACGCTCGATATCGATATCTGAGCTTGGTTCCGGTCGCGTCCTGTGGCTATGATCGGGCCATGAAACAGAGACTCGCTGCCGCTATTGCCGTTACGCTTGCCCTGGCCGTCCCCGCTGCCGCCCAGGACCAGAACCAGGACGACGGCGGAGGCGGCCTGATGGGCGAGGGGCTCAATATGCTCCTCGAAGGGCTGAAAAAGGAAGTCTCGCCCAAGCTGGACGCGCTGCGCAGCATGATCGACGATTACGGCCCGGCGATGGAGAGCTTTCTTCAGGAGATGGGGCCGGCCTTTGCGTCGATGCTGGAGGACGTGAAGGACTGGTCGCGGTATCACCCGCCCGAAATTCTGGATAATGGCGATATCATCATGCGCCGCAAGGCGGACGAACCGCCGGAATCCGATAAGAAACCGGGGACGTTGAGTGAAACGCCGCCCTCGGGTCAGCAGGACATCTGATGGCGGCGGGCGCGGTCAGCGCGCCGGTTTGATCTGGACGCTGGATTCCAGTGCATTGGCCAGCGACAGCAGTCGCGCCTCTGCCACCTCACCGAACAGTGGTTCGGCCTCGCCTGACAGCCGCAGTTCCAGTTCCTTTTTCTTGGGGCGGAACCGCAGTGACGCCATGTCGCCCTCGGGGCGCATCCACAGCATGGCGCCGAAACGCATCGCCTTGCCCAGCACTTCGGCCTGATGGCTGTCCTTGTCCGGCAGCAGCCCGATCAGCGGGTCGAGCCGGGTGCCCTCGCGTTTGTTGCGATAGCGGTGCAGCAGCGCCAGCCCCAGATAGACACGTTCGGAATGGCTCAGCCCGCCCAGATTGGCCCGGGTGACATTGTCGAAACAGACCTCGGCCCGATAGTCGGGATGGGCACGCCAGCTGACATCGTGCAACAGGCAGGCGGCCTTGATCAGACGCTGACGTTCGGGTGGAGCGGACCTGAACAATGGCAGGACGAAGTGGTACAGCGTCTTGCCAAAGCCGGGCATCCGGGCGTCCTTGGCTTCGGCGAAACGACATGACTCGATCAGCGGATCACGGTCGCGCAGCCGTTGTGGCATCTGTTCGAAAAGCAGGCCTTCGCGGATGCCATAAGATGAAATCGCAATGTCGCGGGGCCGGAATTCCTGCATCAGCCGGGACAGCACCTCGCAGGCGATCGGGACGAGTACCATCCGCGCCGGGCTGATGCCGCAGGCCTGTCGCAGGTCTTCGAGGTCGCTGTCTTCGACATAGCGGATGGTCCTGCGAACCGAGCTGATCGTCATTCGGTATTCGTGCAGCACTCTCAGCGGATAGCCGCGGCGCTTCATGTCGATCCGGGCAATGGCCCGCCAACTGCCGCCGACCAGAAACAGCCGGTCGCGCTGCGGCCCCATGGTTTCGGACAACTCTTCGACCACCGACTTGATCCGCGCCTTGCGGCCCCGGCGCCCGCCCTTGAGGCCGCTCAGCTTCAGCGGGCCGAGATCAGACGTGACGCGCCGGCCCACGGTGCCGCCGCCGATTTCGGCCAGTTCCATCGACGCGCCACCAATGTCACAGACCAGCCCGTAGGCACCCGGCCAGCCCAACAGAACGCCCTGGGCCGACAGCCGCGCCTCTTCGCTCCCGTCGATGACGTGGAGCACCAAACCGGTTTCCTTCAGGACCTGTTCGCAGAAATCGGGGCCGTCCTCGGCATCCCGGACAGCCGCCGTGGCCACGGCCGATAGCGGGGGCATGCCCAGCTCGCGTACGATGGCCTGGAAACGCCGGATCGCCGCGAGCGCGCGTTCGCGGCCTTCCGGGTTCAGCCTGCCGGTTTCCGCAAGACCCGATCCCAGTCCGCACATGATCTTTTCGTTGTAGAAATAGGCGGGGCTGCGCGCGGCGCCGTCGAACACCACCATCCTGACCGAGTTCGAGCCGACGTCGAGGACGCCGACCCGGGACAGGGCCCGCGCATCCGCGCTGTCGAACAGGGGGCGCCCAAACGGATCCCAGTGGCCGTGCTGCGGTTCGTTTCTCTTGTTCATGTTTCCCCTGGCAGCGGTCGGGCGCAGGATGCGCGAAGCACCATGTCAGGTCAATTACCCTGACCGTCGGCGGTGTGCGTCAACTTCGGCACATCCTTGGCTCCGGCGGACCCACGCCCGGACAGCGACGGGTTTTCCATGAAGAACCGGTGGCAGTTGAACGTGAATTCACCTTCGGGCAACGGGTCGCGGGTAAAGCTGCCATCGGGCGCCATCACCCAGCTCTGGGCGACATCGGCCAGGTTGGCGGCCATGATCTGGCTCACGATCTGGGCCTTGACGGTGCCGTTGGTGATCTCGACCAGCGTTTCGACGCGGCGGTTCAGGTTGCGGCCCATCCAGTCCGCCGACGAGATGAACACGCGGGCTGTCTTGGATGGCAGACCGGCGCCGTTGCCGAAACAGACGATGCGCGAATGCTCGAGGAACCGGCCAACCACCGATTTCACCCGGATGTTGTCCGAGAGCCCCTTGATCCCGGGACGCAGCCCGCAGATGCCGCGGATCACGAGTGATATCTTCACCCCGCCCTGGCTGGCGCGATACAGTGCGTCGATCACCTCGCTGTCGATCAGCGAGTTCATCTTGGCCCAGATTTCGGCCGGGCGTCCGGCCTTGGCGTGGGCGATCTCGGCCTCGATCATCTGGATCAGCCGGGGCTTCAGCGTCAGCGGCGAGATGGCGAGATTCTCCAGTTGCGCGGGCTGGGCATAGCCCGAAAGGTAGTTGAACACCTTGGTGGCATCGCGCCCCAGTGCCGCATCGCAGGTGAAGAACGACAGGTCGGTATAGATGCGGGCGGTGATCGGATGATAGTTGCCGGTGCCGTAATGGGTATAGGTCACCAGCTGGTCGCCCTCGCGGCGCACAACGGTTGAAATCTTGGCGTGGGTCTTGAGGTCGAGAAAGCCATAGACCACATGCGCGCCCGCCCGTTCCAGCCGCCGCGACTGGCGGATGTTGGCGGCCTCGTCGAACCGTGCCTTGAGCTCGACCAGCGCGGTGACGGATTTGCCGTCCTCGGCCGCTTCGCACAGGGCCTCGACGATCGGGGAACGTTTTGACGTGCGATAAAGCGTCTGCTTGATCGCCACCACGTCCGGGTCGCGGGCCGCCTGGGCGAGGAACCGCACCACCATGTCGAAGGTTTCATAGGGATGATGCAGCAGCATGTCCTTTTGGCGGATCGCCGCGAACATGTCGCCATCATGGTCCTGCACCCGTTCCGGAATCCGTGGCGTAAAGGGTGGCCACAGCAGGTCGGGCCGGTTGTCGGTGACCAGTTCGGACAGATCGGCCATACCCATCATGCCATCGAGTTCGACCACCTCGGCGTCGGCGACGCCCAGTTCGTGTATTACCGTGTTCAGCAGGGCCCCCGAGGCCGAGGCCGAATGGGTCATGCGCACCACTTCACCGCGGCGCCGGCGTTTCAGCGCCACCTCGAATTCGCGTACAAGGTCCTCGGCTTCTTCCTCGACTTCGAGATCGGAGTCGCGCAGGACGCGGAACTCGAAATGCGACCGCAGTCGATAGCCGGGAAAGAGGCTTTCGATCTCTTCCAGCAGCAATTCCTCGAGTGGCAGGAACCGTTGTTGCCCGTCGTTGCCGGGCAGGGGCATGAACCGTTGGATCTGCTGAGGGATCGGCAACAGCGCCTGCAGCGTGCGTTTGTCTTTCTTGCGTTCCAGTTGCAGCGCCAGCGAATAGCCGGTGTTGGGAATGAAGGGGAAGGGATGTGCCGGGTCGATGGCCAGCGGCGACAGCACCGGGAACACCTGTTGCAGGAACACGTCGGCCAAATACTCGCGATCCGCGTCGGTCAGGGCCGCGCGGTTCAGCACCGAGATGCCGGTTTCCTCCATCTCGGCCAGAAGGCCGGTCAGAACCCGCTGCTGCGCCTGCATCAGCCGTCCCGCGTCCTCGTGGATCAGAACGAGCTGTTCCGCCGGGGTCAGCCCGTCGGCGGCGGGCGTGATGTTGCCGGCATTGGCCAACTCACGCAGACCCGCGACACGCACGGTATAGAATTCGTCGAGATTGTTGGCCGAAATCGACAGGAACCGCAGCCGTTCCAGCAGCGGTACGCGGCAATTTTCGGCTTCTTCCAGAACGCGCCAGTTGAAGCCCAGCCAGCTGAGTTCACGGTTGTAGAACCGTTGCGGGTTGGTGGGATCGAAATCGGGCAGTTCGGTGGCGGGGGCAAACGGGGCCTTGAGGAAATCTGATCTGGTCATGAGGGGCTTATCGTCGATTTTTGCAACGGAATTGTCACGGTTCACGCCGCGTCAGCGTCGAGCAGCCGGACGGCCAGCGGACGCGACAGGGCGCGGGATTCGGCCAGCGCGACCCGATCCAGCCGGTCGACGATTTCGGCGGCGGCGGCAAAGGACCGGTCCATGCGCGTGATGACATAGGGAATCACGTCGGGTTTCGGGGTTACCTGCCGGTCGGCAAACAGCTTGGCCAGCACTGCCGCCAGCAGCGAATCGTCGGGCGGTTCAAGCGCGCTGTGATGGGCGGCGGCCACCCGGCTCTGCAGGTCGGGCAGGCTCAGCCCCCAGCGCGCGGGTGCGCCGCGGCCGGTCAACAGCAGCGGTTGCGCCGAGGCCCGCAACAGGTTGTGCAGATGAAACAGGGCGGTCTGGGCTGGGGCATCATCCGCGATGTCCGGCACGTCCTCGATCGCGACCGGCCCGCCTGCCAGCGCGGCGAGATCGGCTTCGGGCAGGGCGGTGGCCGGCAGGATCGTGGCGCCGCTCATCGCTGCCCAGACATGGGTCAGGTGGGTCTTGCCCGATCCCGGCGGACCGGACAGCGCCAGCTTGCCTTCCGGCCAGGACTCCCACCGGTCGATCATCGCGACCGCCAGCGCATTTGCCGGCGAAACGAAGAAATCGCCGCGCCCCAGCGCCGGCTTCACCGGCAGGTCGAAACTCAGCTGTTCAGCCATCGCTTGGGCCGTCCTGTCCCGACAGGCCGCGATAGAGCCGTCCGGCCAGATACTGGCCGATGGCGAAACGGGCAATCACGCCCAGCGCGGCTGCGACGGGTACCGCCACCAGCATACCGACGAACCCGAACAGCATCCCGAAAACCGACAGCGCCAGCAACAGCCAGACCGGGTGCAGGCCGACGGAACTGCCGACCAGCTTCGGTGTCAGGAAATTGCCCTCGACCACCTGTCCGATCATGAAGATCGCGGCCACCAGCCCGATCGACACCCAGTCGCCCCAGAACTGGAACAGCGCCAGCCCGATGGCCAGCGCGCCGCCGATCAGGGCGCCCAGATAGGGGATGAAAGTCACCAGCCCGGCAATCGCGCCGACCACGAGCCCGAAGTTCAGGCCAACCAGCATCAGCGCAACCGCGTAATAGGTGCCCAGAATCAGGCAGACCGTCCCCATACCGCGCACAAAGGCGGACAGGGTGCTGTCGATTTCGCCCGCCAGCCGACGGATCACCGGGGCATGGTCGCGTGGCAGCAATTCGTCGATGCGGGCAATCATGCGATCCCAGTCGAGCAGCATGTAGACCGATACGACCGGCACGATCAGCAGCAATACCACGACATTGACCAGCGACAGCGCCGATCCCAGCGCGGATTGCAGCAGTTGAGGGCCGCGTTCGCGCACCGCGTCGCCGATACTGGCCAGCGTGGTGTGGATGGTCGAATCCTCAAGCAGGATGGACGGGAACCGGGCCACCAGCAGATCGCGCAACTGGCTGGTCAGTTGCGGCAGGGTCCGGATCAGGTCGATGCCCTGAGCGATCAGGGCAGGGATCACCAGCAGCAGCAGCAGCACAAAGATCACCAGCGCCGACGCGGTGATCAGAGCCGTGGCGGCTGAGCGCGACAACCCCATCCGTTCGAGCCGGTCGGCGACCGGGTCGATAAAATAGGCCAGTGCACTCCCCAGGACAAAGGGCAGCAGCACATCGCCGAGCAGCCACAGCACCAGCACAATGGCCACGGCGGCGATGCTCCAGTATTTCAGCTGAGTTTCGACCGGCAGAGCCATGATGTCCCTCTTTGCATCCGTTCGTTCCCGTCATCGCGCATGGGCGCGCGGCTGGCAAGGGCAGGCGGTGGTGCGTGCAGGTCAGAAGACCAGATTGAGCATGGTCAGCGACACCACAAGGAACAGGATCGTCATGACCCCGCCCGAACGCACGAAATCCCTCACCTTGTAACCGGCCGGCCCCATGATCAGCGCGTTTACCTGATGGGTGGGAATGATAAAGCTGTTCGAGGTCGAGATCGCCACCGTCAGTGCAAACACCGCCGGGCTGGCGCCTGCGGCCACGGCAATGGATACCGCCAGCGGCACCAGCAACACCGTGGCGCCCACGTTCGACATTACCAGCGAAAACGCGGTGGCCAGAATGGCGACCCCGGCCTGCAGCGCCCAGATCGGCCAGCCGTCGAGGATCAGCATGATCTGCTGCGCGATCCAGGCCGCGGCCCCGGTGTTTTGCACCGCCTTGCCCAGCGGGATCAGGCTCGCCAGCAGGAACACCGTGTTCCAGCCCACCGCGCGATAGGCTTCGTCGATGGACAGCACGCGCGTCAGCAGCATCCCCACCGCACCGGTCAGCAGGCTCAGCGACAGGCGCACGTCGGTGAACAGGATCATCGACAGTGAAATGACAAAGAACAGAAGTGCCCAGCCGACCTTTTGCGGGCGCAGTTCTTCCTGCGGAAAATCCGAGGTGACGATGACGAAATCGGGATCGCGCTTCAGCCGGGTCAGATTGTCCCAGCGGGTATGGGCGACCAGCATGTCACCGGCCCGGAACGGCACCAGCCCGATGGCGGTCGGCTGGTGATTCTCGGATTCGACATGGCTCAGCGTGTCCTCGCCGCGATGGATCGCCAGCAGCGACAGCCCGTAGGTCTTGCGCAGCAGCAGATCGCGGGGTGACTTGCCGATCAGCTTGCTGTCGGGGGGGATCACCACCTCGGCGATACCCGCATTCGTGGGCGCAAATTCCTCGGCGAAAACGTCGAGCTGGGGCCGCATGTCCAGCCCGTACCGCTCGGTGAACCGGTTCACCGCCTTGCGGCGTCCGATGATCGCCAGCCGGCAGGGGGCGGCAATCTCGGCGGTGAGGATCTGCACCATCGATACCTTGCCGCGGTAGAAGGTCGAGATGATGTAGAGATTGTTTTCGAGGTTGATGTCGGCCAGCATCTGCCCCACCAGCGGGTTGTCGGCGGGTACATCCACCTCGAACACTTCCGCGCTCAACCCGTAAACCCGTTTCAGATAGGCCCGTGTGCCCTGCGCCGTGGTGCCATCGACGCGCGCCGGCGCGGCGGGCAGAACCCAGCGGCCCAGCACCAGGAAATAGACGATCCCGGTCAGGATCAGCACCGCGCCGACGGGGGTTACCGCGAACAGCCCGAAAGGTTCGATTTTCTGCCCGTCGGGCAGGCCTTGATTGGCCGTCATCACCAGGTCGTTGAGCAGGATCAGCGGCGACGAGCCCACCATGGTCATGGTGCCGCCCAGAATGGCGCAGAACCCCATTGGCATCAGCAGGCGCGACAACGGGATACCCGAACGTGACGAGATCCGGCTGACGACCGGCAGGAACAACGCCGCGGCGCCGACATTCTGCATGAAGGACGAAATCACGCCCACGGTGCCCGAGATGATCGGCACGATCCGGGATTCGGTTGTCCCGCCATAGCGCAGGATCACCGCCGCCACCTTGTTCATGATGCCGGTCTTGT
>CAYGNB010000089.1:0-5921 GCA_964351135.1 uncultured Rhodobacterales bacterium
CGGATCAGCGTGCGTTCGACCATTCCCGGAACACCCTTGTCCTGCAGCATCGAGGTGACCGCCTCGCCCACTCCGACCTCGCGGATCGCCTGTTCGGTCGAAAAGGCGGGGTTCTCGCGGTAGGTTTCAGCGGCAGCGCGCAGGTTCTTGCGGTCCTTGGCGGTGAAGGCGCGCAGCGCATGCTGGACGCGGTTGCCGAGCTGACCGAGAATGTCTTCGGGTACGTCGGCGGGGTTCTGGGTAATGAACCAAACCCCGACCCCCTTGGAGCGGATCAGGCGGGCCACCTGCTCGACCTTGTCCACCAGCGCCTTGGGGGCGTCGTCGAACAGCAGATGCGCCTCGTCGAAAAAGAAGACCAGCTTGGGTTTGTCCGGGTCGCCCACTTCTGGCAGGGTTTCGAAGAGCTCGCTCAGCAACCACAGAAGAAAAGTGGCATAAAGCCCCGGCGATCCCATCAACCGGTCCGCCGCGAGGATGCTGACCACGCCACGCCCGTCCGCATCGCAGCGCATCATGTCGGACAATTCCAGCGCCGGTTCCCCGAACAGCTTTGTCCCGCCCTGGTTTTCCAGCACCAGCAGCCGCCGCTGAATCGCACCGATCGATGCCGGAGAGATATTGCCATAGCGCAGCGAGAGATCGCCGCGGTTCTCGCCGATCCAGACCAGCAGCGACTGCAGATCCTTGAGGTCCAGCAACGCCAGCCCCTCTTCGTCGGACAGCCGGAAGGCGATGTTCAGAATACCCTCTTGCGCCTCGGTCAGCTCCAGCAGCCGCGACAGCAGCAACGGCCCCATCTCGGCCACGGTGGTGCGAACCGGGTGCCCCTGTTCTCCCAGCAGATCCCAGAACGTGACCGGATAGGCGCGGTAGCCGAAATCGCCGAACCCGATCTTCTCCACCCGCTCCATGAAGGGGCCATGCAGCTTTCCGGTCTCGGACCCCGATTTGGCCAGCCCGGACAGATCCCCCTTCACGTCGGAAAGAAAGACGGGCACGCCGGCGTCGGACAGGCCTTCGGCCAGGATCTGCAGCGTGATTGTCTTGCCCGTCCCGGTGGCGCCCGCGATCAGCCCGTGCCGGTTCGCGTACTTCAACGCGAGTTCCTGCGCGACCGCATAGTTTTCGCCCCCGCCGCCGAGAAACACCTTGCCGTCCATGCCACGCCCCTTTCGACCCATCGTTCCCCGCCGACCATACAAAGTTAACCTTTGTCTGCCATAGATAATTCCGCCCGGCAGCGCAGCACGCAAAGCCGGGCGCTTCCTCCCTGTTGGACTGACCGTGCCCTTGTGGCACGGTCCTTTTTTTAGGCATCCGC
The DNA here is from genome assembly GCA_964351135.1 of uncultured Rhodobacterales bacterium. Classification (GTDB taxonomy): domain Bacteria; phylum Pseudomonadota; class Alphaproteobacteria; order Rhodobacterales; family Rhodobacteraceae; genus Pukyongiella. The sequence goes on from CAYGNB010000089.1 coordinate 1,325, forward strand.
GTATACGAACGATCTTTTGTTCGGCAACAGGCGTCAGGGCATACGGTGAATTCACCATGTCGTTCCGACTTCCCTGTTGACCGGCGCAACCGGCTTTCGTACTTTCCCCACATAACTAAGTCGGCCAGTCCGACGGGGAGAGACCATTTTGCAAAAAGGGGGCCGCATGGTCCCCTTTTTCGCGGCTCCGTTTACATGTCATTGTAGATAACGCATATGAGCCCGCCTGCGCCGATTACGTCCTGACAGCATCCACGATGCGTGGTAGATCGGCGCAGGCAGTTCCAACGATACAGAGAGATTCATGTCGAGACTTCCCCTGACCCTGACCGCCGCCGCGCTGATGGCTTTGACCGTTCCGGCGCTGGCACAGGATACCGCAACCGAGGAACCCGAGGCGGCGACCGAGGCAACCGAAGCGACAGATACGCCCGCAGAGGGCGACGCTGCACAGGATGGGGCCGGCGCATCGTCCGAACTCGACCTGGGCCAGCCCGCCGGACCGCAGGTCGGCGATCGCTACTCGAAGGAAAAACATGGCGACTGGGATCTGGCCTGTATGCACACCGGACAGGAAACCGACCCCTGTTCGCTGATGCAGTTGCTGACCGACGACACCGATAACGCGGTCGCCGAGGTGTCGATCTTCCGCATCGGTAATGGCGGGCCCGCTGTTGCCGCCGCAACCGTGGTGGTGCCGCTGGAAACGCTGCTGCCCGCCCAGTTGACCATCGCCGTCGATGGCGGTGCGGGCAAGCGCTATAACTATTCCTTCTGCAACAAGGTGGGCTGCGTCGCGCAGATCGGGCTGACGCAGGAGGATATCGACGCCTTCAAGAAGGGTAACAGCGCCACGGTGTCGCTGGTGCCTGCACCGGCCCCGGATCAGGTGGTCGAACTGAAAATGTCGCTGTCGGGCTTTACCGCCGGATACGAAGTGGTCGACGTGGTCGAACAGTAACGACCGCGTTCCAACGCGATCGGATCGAACCGCCGGGTCACCCCCGGCGGTTTTTCTTTTTCGCTCCGGTTCAGACCTTGCGCAGCGCCAGCACCGCATTCAGCCCGCCAAAGGCAAATGCGTTCGACAGCACCACGTCCACCTCTGCCTCGCGGGATTCGTTCGGCACCACGTCCAGCGCGCATTCCGGGTCCGGTTCGTCATACCCGATGGTGGGCGCAATCACGCCATCACGCAGCGCCATGATACAGGCCAACAGTTCGACCGCGCCGGTGCCACCGATCAGGTGGCCATGCATGGATTTGGTCGACGAAATCATCAGGCTGTCCGCATGCGGCCCGAACACATCCGCAACCGCCGCGCATTCGGTCTTGTCATTGGCGGCCGTGCCGGTGCCGTGCGCATTGATGTAACCGACCTCGGCCGCATCGACGCGCGCGTCGGCCAGCGCGCCCGACATCGCCCGCGCGGCGCCTTGTTTGGACGGCATCACGATATCGGCGGCATCCGATGACATGGCGAAACCGATCACCTCACACAGGATCTCGGCGCCGCGCGCGCGCGCATGTTCGTATTCCTCGAACACGAATACGCCGGCCCCTTCACCCTGTACCATACCGTTGCGGTTGGCCGAGAATGGCCGGCATGCATCGCGGGACATGACCCGCAACCCTTCCCACGCCTTCACCCCGCCGAAGCACAGCATCGATTCCGATCCGCCGGTGATCATCACCGGGGCGAGCCCGCCACGTACCATGTGAAAGGCCTGCCCCATCGCGTGGTTCGACGACGCACAGGCCGTCGAAACGGTAAAGCCCGGACCCTTCAGGTTGTATTCCATCGATACATGGGACGCGGCGGCGTTATTCATCAGCTTTGGCACGACAAAGGGATGTACCCGGTTCTTGCCGTCCTCGTAGACCGACCGGTAATTGTCGTCCCAGGTGCTTACCCCGCCGCCGGCGGTGCCCAGAACCACCCCAGAGCGCGCCGACAGCTCACCGGAAAACTCGATTCCGGCCTGCGTGATCGCCTCCTTGGCCGCCGTGAGGGTGAACTGGGTGAACCGGTCATAGAGGCTCATCTGCTGGCGATTGAACCGGCCCTCGGCCTCGAACCCCCGCACCTGGCCACCGATCTGTATCGCCAGCCGTTCCACATCGCGAAACTCGAGCGGCCCGATACCACAGCGGCCTTCGCGCATCGCCTCAAGCGTTTCGGGAACCGAATGACCGAGCGCGTTGATCGTGCCGGCCCCTGTGATGACGACGCGATTCATCCGCCCGCCGACCTGTCAGGCCCGTTCCGAGACAAGCTTTTCGATACCAGCAATGATCGCAGCGACATTCGAGATGTCGAAATCGCTGGCCTCGGGTTCGTTGGCATTGAACGGGATCGATATGTCAAAGGCTTCTTCGATGGCAAAGATGCTCTCGACCAGACCCAGGCTGTCGATGCCCAGATCCTCCAGCGTGTTGTCGAGGCTCACGTCGGACGGTGTCAGGACCGCTTGTTCGGCAATGATTGCGATCACCTTGTCTGGAATGTTCATCGCTGCTTCCCGGTCTGCTGCAATGGCGCTGATTTAATCGCTCGCGCCCGGTTTGGAAACAGCCTTTTGCAGCGCGGCAACCGAGCGCAGCAGGCGCGGCAGGCGCCGCTGCGCCTTGTAGATTTCGGTATGGGTCTCCATCTTCACCGCCGGATACCCCATCACCACGCGGCCGGCGGGTACATTCGACAGGATCTTGCTGCCGCCGCCGGCGATCACGCCGTCACCGATGAAGATGTTGTCGACCACGCCGGTCTGCCCGCCCAGCACCACGCTGTTGCCGATCTCGACCGACCCGGACACACCCACCTGCCCGCAGAGCAGGCAATCGCGCCCGACGCGTGTGTTATGGCCCACATGCACGAGATTATCGAGCTTGGAGCCCGACCCGATCCTGGTGGCACGGATGGTGCCGTTGTCGATCGTGCTGTTGGCGCCGATCTCCACGTCATCGCCGATGCACACATTGCCCAGTGAATGAATCCGCACCCAGGCCTGCGCCTTGGCATCGCCCTGGTCGCCCAGTGTCTTGCGCGCGTTTTCGGCGCCCGACACCTCGGGTGTGACAAAGGAAAACCCGTCGCTGCCCACGCGGGCTCCGGGCATGGCGATGAACCGCGCGCCGATCTCGGCCCGGGCGCCGATGCTGACCATCTCGCGCAGATAGGCCCGTTCGCCCAGCACCGCGTCGCACCCGATATAGCAATGAGGCCCGATGACCGATCCATCGCCGATCCGCGCGCCGGCGCCGACAACGGTCTGCGGCCCGATACTCACGTCGTCGCCCAGCCTGGCCGACGGGTCGATCACCGCCGACGGATGAATGCCCGGCGCAAATCCCTGGCCGGGGTCCAGCATCCTCGTCAGCCCGGACATCGCCATGCGCGGGCGCGGCGCAAAGATCGCGGCATCGAGCCCCAGCGCCTGCCAGTCAGCGCCCGGCCACAGGATCGCGGCGCGCGCCCGGCCTTCGCCAAGAGCATCGGCGTATTTCGGCGACATGGCCAGCGCGAGTTCACTGGGTCCGGCATCGCCCGGTTCGGCGGCGGCGGTCACCTCGACGTCTGTCGCGCCTGCCGCTTCGGCACCGAGGGCGGCGGCGATCTCGTCGATCCGATAACTGCGGGACATGGGGCCGGTCCTTTGCGTTGGTGGCTGCGGCCCGATGCTTACCCCTGAACCGACTGCAGGGCCACCCCCGCGTCATTCAGCGCCTTCCATATCCTCGCATCGCGCCCGTACACATCCCGGCGGTACTCCATCCTGCCCCGTTCACCGGTCACGGCGGTGCGATAGATGATATGGACCGGAACCGGCTCCTTCAGCGACACCTTGGTTTCGCGCCCGGTCCTGAGTATCCGCTGAAATTCACCCTTGGGGTCGTCGCTCTGCCGCGCCAGCAACGCGTAGGCAAAACCGAACGGGTCGGACAGGCGGATACAGCCATGGGAAAAAGCACGCACCTCGCGGTCGAACAGATGTTTCTGCGGCGTATCGTGCAGGTAGATATTGTACTTGTTCGGGAACATGAACTTGACCCGCCCCAACGCGTTCCGCTTGCCCGGCGGCTGGCGCATGGCAAAAGGGAACGATCCAGCGGAATATTGCGCGAAATTGGCGCTGGACCGGTTCACGCGGCGGCCACGGCGATCGGTGATTTCAAGATGACCCACCGCGTGCGGGTTGTTGCGTAGCCTGGGCAGGTATTCCTTGGTGATGATCGACCGCGGCACATACCAGCTCGGGTTTATGATCATATGCTCCATCAGATCGGAAAACTCGGGGCTGCGCCGGTCGCTGGTGTTCTTGCCGATCACCGAACGGGTTTCAAAGGTGACGCGCCCGTCATCGACGATCCTGGCGGTAAAGTCGGTCTGATTGACAAGGATATGCCGGCTGCCCCGCTCCATATTGGTCCAGCGCTCGCGCTCCATCGCCACGATCACCGATTTCAACCGAGCCTCCACGGATTTGTTGATCTCGGTAACGGTGCCCTTTCCGGCCACGCCGTCGGGGTTCAAACCGTGTGCGGCCTGGAACTCCCGGATCGCGGCCTGAAGCGCGGCATCATAGCTGGCTGACAA
>CAYGNB010000089.1:6021-10388 GCA_964351135.1 uncultured Rhodobacterales bacterium
ACCAATGTCCATTCAAATCATTGATAGGCAGTGAAGCCCGCGGCGAATTGATGCAGGAATGCATCGCCAACCATAAATCTGCCCACCCCGGCGAATCTGCGCAAAATCTTGCCGAAAATTCCCCTTTCCAAGCCGTAAACCGAATCTTCACTTGGATGGAGAATCATCCTGTGGCATACGAGTTACACATCAGGAACGAATAAAACTAAACGCAGTAAATGCGTTATCGGCAGGAATAGCAGCGTACAGGACGGCGCAGTAAAATGGCAGAAAACAGCTCTTCGGGTCTGACCCGGCGCGCTCTATTGGGTGCGTTCGCGGCGACAACACTCACGGCAGCACCAACCTTCTCGAATGCGGCAGGCTATCTGCGCGGCGGCGGCGATATCCGCCGCATCCGGATGTATTCCGGCCGCACCGGCGAACGGTTGGACATGATCTATTGGATTGACGGCAAGTACCTCAAGGACTCTGTCAAGGAGATCAACCAGTTCATGCGCGACTGGCGCACCGATCAGGTCAAGACCATCGATCTGCGCACCATCGACATCATGGCCGCCGCTCACAATCTTCTCGATGTCAACGAACCCTACATGCTCCTGTCGGGGTATCGCAGTCCGCAAACCAACGCGATGCTGCGCCGTCGGTCGCGGGGTGTGGCGAAGAATTCGCTGCATATGAAGGGCCAGGCGGCGGATTTGCGTCTGGCATCACGGTCCGTCAGTCAGATGGCGCGCGCCGCGAGCACCTGCCGCGCAGGCGGTGTCGGCCGATATTCCCGGTCGAACTTCGTGCACATGGATTGTGGTGCTGTCCGCACCTGGGGTGGCTGACCGGCCAGGATGGCCACGGATTAATGTGACGAGGCGAGGCGCGCTATCCGCCCTCGCCTTTTCTTTTTCCGATTTTCGCTGGCGTTGACTGCCGCGCCGCGCTATGCGCCGCCGCATCCCGCCCGCAAAAGGACCCATTCATGCAGCTTCGCAACATCGCGATCATCGCCCATGTCGACCACGGCAAGACCACACTTGTGGACGAGCTGCTGAAACAGTCTGGCGCATTCCGTGAAAACCAGTCGGTGGCGGAACGCGCCATGGACAGCAACGACCTGGAACGCGAACGTGGGATCACCATCCTGGCCAAGGCGACCAGTGTCGAATGGAACGGCACCCGAATCAACATCGTCGATACGCCCGGCCACGCCGATTTCGGCGGCGAGGTCGAACGCATCCTGAGCATGGTCGATGGCGTGGTCCTGCTGGTGGACGCCGCCGAAGGCCCGATGCCGCAGACCAAATTCGTCACCTCCAAGGCGCTGGCGCTGGGATTGCGTCCTATCGTTGTACTCAACAAGGTCGACAAACCCGATGCGGAACCCGACCGCGCACTGGATGAGTGTTTCGACCTGTTCGCTAATCTGGGCGCAGATGACAACCAGCTGGATTTCCCGCATCTCTACGCATCCGGCCGCAGCGGCTGGGCCGATACCGATCTGGATGGCCCGCGCAAGGATCTCACCGCGCTGTTCGACCTGATCGTTGAACATGTCCCCGCCCCCGCGCAGATCGCGCACGCGGACGAACCGTTCCGCATGCTGGCCACAACGCTGGGCAGCGACCCGTTTATCGGCCGAATCCTGACCGGACGGGTGGAAAGCGGCACGCTAAAGACCGGCGACACGGTCAAGGCACTGAGCCGCGACGGCACGCAGATCGAAACCTTCCGCGCCTCCAAGATTCTCGCCTTTCGCGGCTTGTCGCAACAACCCATCGACCAGGCCGAAGCCGGCGACATCGTCACCTTGGCCGGTATGAGCAAGGCCACGGTGGCCGACTCGCTCGTCGCCCCGCAGGTGACCGAGGCCCTGCCCGCCCAGCCCATCGACCCGCCGACCATCTCGGTCACTTTCGGCATCAACGACAGCCCGCTGGCGGGCCGGGATGGCAAGAAGGTACAGTCCCGCGTGATCCGCGACCGCCTGCTGAAAGAGGCCGAACAGAATGTCGCCATCCGTGTCACCGACACGCCCGGCGGCGAGGCCTTCGAGGTGGCGGGCCGCGGTGAATTGCAAATGGGCGTGCTGATCGAGAACATGCGCCGCGAAGGCTTTGAGCTGTCGATTTCCCGCCCGCAGGTTCTGCTGCGTGACGAGGATGGGCAGAAACTCGAACCGATCGAGGAAGTCACCATCGACGTGGATGACGAATTCACCGGTTCGGTAATCGAAAAGATCACCGGTCCCCGCAAGGGCGAGTTGGTCGAGATGAAACCCGCTGGCGCGGGCAAAACCCGGATCATTGCGCATGTGCCCTCGCGCGGGCTGATCGGCTATCACGGCGAGTTTCTCACAGACACCCGCGGCACCGGCGTCCTGAACCGGGTGTTTCACGGCTGGGCACCGCACAAGGGATCTATTCCGGGGCGCCGCGCGGGTGTGTTGATTTCGATGGAAAAGGGCCAGTCGGTCGCTTATGCGCTGTGGAATCTCGAAGAGCGCGGGCGTATGTTCATCGGCCCGCAGGCCGATGTCTATCAGGGCATGATCATCGGCGAACATTCCCGCGACAACGATCTCGAGGTGAACCCGCTCAAGGGCAAGAAACTGACCAATGTGCGCGCCTCGGGATCGGACGACGCTGTGCGCCTGACGCCGCATATACAGTTCAGTCTCGAAGAGGCGATCGCCTATATCGACGATGACGAACTGGTCGAGGTGACGCCCGGCGCCATCCGGTTGCGCAAACGCTATCTCGACCCGCACGAACGCAAGCGTCACGCCAAGGCCAAATCGGCCTGAACCGGGCGCGGGCCATCACCCGCGCGCCACATATCAGCCGCTCAGGACATCCGCGAATTGTTCCCGCAGGGTGCGTTTGAGCACCTTGCCTGTCGCATTGCGCGGCAATTCGGCGATGAACACCACCTTGTCCGGTACCTGCCACGACGCGATCTTGCCCTCGTAATGGGCCAGCAAATCGGCCTCATCGGGGGTTTCGTCGGGCATCGCCACCGCCACGAGCAGCGGCCGCTCGTCCCATTTCGGATGCGCCACACCGATCACGGCGGCATCTGCCAGCTTGGGATGAGCGATGGCAATATTCTCCAGCTCGACCGAACTGATCCACTCGCCGCCCGACTTGATGATGTCCTTGGACCGGTCGCGGATGGTCATGAACCCGTCCTCGTCAAGCGTCGCCACGTCGCCGGTCGGGAACCAGCCATCGACCAGCGCATCTCCTTTGTCCTTGCGGAAATAGCTGTCCAGCACCCACGGCCCCTTTACCAGCAGATCGCCCTGGGATTTACCGTCGCGCGGCAGTTCGTTGCCCTCATCGTCAACAATCTTCAACGCCACGCCAAAGGGCGGACGGCCCTGGCTCTCGCGTATCGCCTGCTGGTCCGCCGCTGGCAGTTTGGCATGTTTGGCCAGCGGATGGTTGACGGTGCCAAGCGGGCTCATCTCGGTCATGCCCCAGGCATGCAGGGTTTCGACGCCATAACTGTCACGAAACTCGGCAATCATCGAGGGCGGACAGGCCGACCCGCCGACAACCGTTCGCTTCAGGCTCGCCAGTTTGCTGCCAATCGCCTTGGCATGGCCCAGCAGCCCCAGCCAGATCGTCGGCACCCCCATGGCCAGCGTTACACCGTAATCGTCGATCAGCTTGACCAGCGCCTCGCCATGCAGGTCCGGCCCCGGCAGCACCAGCGGCGTGCCCGACATCGCGCAGGCATAGGGCGCGCCCCAGGCGTTGACATGGAACATCGGCACCACCGGCAGCACCACCTCCGACGCCGAAAAGCCGATACAGTCCGGCGTGTTGGCGATGAAGCTGTGCAACAACGTGGACCGGTGCGAATAGAGCACCCCCTTGGGGTTGCCGGTGGTGCCCGAGGTGTAACACAGGCTCGACGCGGTGTTTTCGTCGAATTGCGGCCATTCAAAATCCGGGTCGCCGGTTTCCAGCAGCTCGTCATAGAACAGCAGCCCCTCGAACTGCGCCGCGGCTTCTTCGTTGCGCGGCCCCATCAGCACGACATGCTGCAGGTCAGGCAGGTGTTCACGCAGTTTCACCGCGATCGGCAGGAACGTGGCATCGACGAACAGCACGCGGTCCTGTGCGTGGTTGATGATATAGATAAGTTGTTCAGGGAACAGGCGTGGGTTGATTGTGTGACAGACGAACCCAGCGCCCGAAACACCGAAATAGATCTCGAGATGCCGCCGGTTGTTCCAGGCAATCGTGGCACAGCGCGCGTTTGGTTCGAGCCCCAGTTGGCTCAGTGCCGAGCCCAGTCGGCGGGCATTTCTGGCCACCTGCCCCCAGGTGGTCTCCTCGATACCGCCTTCGGTGTTGACCGAAATG
>CAYGNB010000090.1:0-10375 GCA_964351135.1 uncultured Rhodobacterales bacterium
GCGGCGCTGGTGGCGACGGTCATCTATGCCATGCCGCCGATGGTGCGGATCACCACGCTGGCGCTGAGGGGCGTTGATCCCGAGATCAAGGATTTCGGGGTGATGGCGGGCTGCACGCGCCGCCAGATGACCTGGCGCATTCTGGTGCCCTCGGCGATGGATGGGCTGATGGTCGGCGTCAATCAGGTGATCATGCTGTCGCTGAACATGGTGATCATCGCGTCGATGATCGGCGCGGGCGGATTGGGCTTCGACGTGCTGTCGTCGCTGCGGCGGCTGAATATCGGCGCGGGTTTCGAGGCGGGTATCGCCATCGTCATCCTCGCCATCGCAGTGGACCGGCTGTCGCAGGCCATGTCCGACCGGGCGGCTACGGTACGCCCCGGCGTGGCAGCCCCGCAGGCTAGCCGGATCGCTCGTCACAGGCGCACGGTGGCGGTGCTGGCGGTGATGGTTGCAACCTTCCTGCTGGGGCGCGTGATCCCGTTCTTCCAGACCTATCCCGAGACCTGGTGGCTGACCACCGGCGGGTTCTGGGATGGCCTGGTGAAGTATCTCAACGTCAATTACTACGACGCGTTCGAGGCGGTGAAGCTGTTCTTTCTCAATTACTTTCTGCTGCCGATCAAACGGTTCTTCCTGGGTATTCCCTGGCCATGGGCCATCGTCATGCTGGGCCTTTTGGGTGGGTGGTTCGGCGGTTGGCGGCTGGCCGCCATGAATGTCGCGATGGCCGGGTTCATCGTCGTGACCGGCATGTGGGAAAAGGCGATGATCACCGTCTACCTGTGCGGCGCATCGGTTGTGATCGCCACGGCGATCGGTATCCCCATCGGGGTTCTGGCAGCGACGAACGCCCGCGCCGGGCGTGTGATCGGCGTCGTTATCGACACGCTGCAGACCCTGCCCAGCTTTGTCTACCTGATCCCGGTGGTGATGCTGTTCCGCATCGGCGACTTCACCGCGATGATCGCCATCGTGCTCTATGCGCTGGTGCCGGCGGTGCGCTATGCCGCGCACGGGGTCCGGTCGGTCAGCCCCGATCTGATCGAGGCTGGTGTGGTCGCGGGCTGCACGCGGTGGCAGCTGCTGACCCGGATCCGGCTGCCGCTGGCGCTGCCCGAGATCCTGCTGGGGCTGAACCAGACGATCATGCTGGCGCTGTCGATGCTGGTGATTACCGCGCTGGTGGGAACGCGCGACCTCGGCCAGGAGGTCTATATCGCGCTGACCAAGGCCGATACCGGGCGCGGGCTGGTCGCGGGGCTGGCCATCGCCTTTATCGCGATCATCGCCGACCGGGTGATTTCGGCCGGTGCGCGCAATGCCCGCATCCGCTTTGGACTGGAGGAGCAGGCCCATGGATGAGGCGCAGGCCATTGCCCGTGTCCGCGCGTTGCCCTGCTGGCATGGCGAGGTGTCGGTCGAACCGCTGGGCGGCGGGCTGACCAATCACAATTACCTTGTCGTCGATGGCGCGGACCGTCGCGTGGCGCGTCTGGGCGAGGATATCCCCGTGCATCACGTGTTGCGTTTCAACGAACTGGCCGCCAGCCGTGCCGCCCATGCCGCCGGTTTGTCGCCCGCCGTGCGGCATGTCGAACCCGGCGTGACCGTGTTCGACTATGTCGACGCGCGCACCTATGGCGAAGAGGATGTGCGCGCACCCGGCGCGCTGGAGCGTATCGTACCGCTGCTCAAACGCTGCCATCGCGAGGTGCCGAACCACCTGCGCGGACCGGCGCTGGTGTTCTGGGTCTTTCATGTGATCCGCGACTATGCCGCCACGCTGCGCGACGGCGGCAGCGCACATGCCGCGCTGCTGCCGGGTTTTCTCGATATCGCCGCGCGGCTCGAAACCGATGCCGGGCCCTTCGACATCGTGTTCGGCCATAACGATCTGCTGGCGGCGAATTTCCTCGATGACGGCGACCGGCTGTGGCTGATCGACTGGGACTATGCCGGGTTCAACACCCCGCTGTTCGATCTGGGCGGGCTGGCGTCGAACAACGGGCTGTCCGAGGCGCAGGAGGCGCGGATGCTGGAACTCTATTTCGAGGCGCCCGTCGATGACGCGCTGCTGCGCCGGTACCACGCGATGAAATGCGCGTCGCTCTTGCGCGAAACCATGTGGAGCATGGTGTCCGAGATCACTTCGGCGCTCGATCTGGATTTCGCCGCCTATACCGCCGAGAACCTGACCCGTTTTCGCGCGGCCCATTCCGACTACATGAACAGCTGAGGCCATCGAGATGACCGATATTCCTTCTTCCGCGCAGGTCGTGATCATTGGCGGCGGCATCGTCGGCTGCTCGACCGCCTATCATCTGGCCCGGCTCGGGGTCGATTGCGTCCTGCTGGAGCGCCGTAAACTGACCTCGGGTACCACCTTTCACGCCGCCGGTCTGGTCGGGCAATTGCGTTCGAACGCCAATATCACCCAGCTTCTGGGCTATTCGGTCGATCTCTATCGCGGGCTCGAGGCGGAAACCGGGCTTGGCACGGGCTGGAAGATGAATGGCGGGCTGCGGCTGGCCTGCAACCCCGAACGCTGGACCGAAGTGAAACGGCAAGCCACCACCGCCCATTCCTTTGGTCTGGAGATGGAACTGCTGACTCCGAAGGAGGCGCAGGAGCTATGGCCGTTGATGGACGTGTCCGACGTGGTGGGCGCGGCTTTCATGCCGACCGACGGGCAGGCCAACCCGTCCGACATCACTCAGGCGCTGGCCAGGGGCGCGCGCATGAAGGGCGCGCTGATCCGCGAGGATACCAAGGTTACGGATATCGAGATCGACAATGGCACGATCCGTGCCGTGATCACCGATCAGGGCCGCATCGCATGCGAAAAGGTCGTGCTCTGCGCCGGTCAGTGGAGCCGCGATTTCGCGGCGCGGTTCGGGGTCAATGTGCCGCTGGTGTCGATGCAGCACCAGTACCTTGTGACCGAACCGTTCGGTGTTCCCGGCAACCTGCCGACGCTGCGCGACCCGGACCGGCTGACCTATTTCAAGGAAGAAGTCGGCGGGCTGGTGATGGGTGGCTATGAACCCAACCCGATCCCCTGGGCCGTCGACGGCATCCCGTCCGGGTTTCACTATTCATTGCTGGATTCCGATTTCGACCATTTCGAGCCGATCATGGAACTGGCGCTGGGCCGTGTTCCGGCGCTGGAAAATGCGGGCGTCAGGACGCTGACAAACGGCCCCGAGAGTTTCACGCCCGACGGCAACTTCATCATCGGCGAGGCGCCCGAGCAGCGGAATTTCTTTGTCGGCGCCGGTTTCAATGCCTTTGGCATCGCCGCCGGGGGCGGGGCGGGAATGGCGCTGGCCGAGTGGGTCAAATCGGGCGAGCCGCCCTATGATCTGTGGTCCGCCGATATCCGCCGGTTCGGCGCGCCGCATTTCGACACCGACTGGGTGCGCACCCGCACTATCGAGGCCTATGCCAAGCATTACACAATGGCCTGGCCGCACGAGGAGCACCGGTCCGGCCGGCCCTGCCGCCGCTCGCCGCTTTATGACGAACTGGCCGGGCAGGGCGCCTGTTTCGGGGAAAAGCTGGGCTGGGAACGGCCCAACTGGTTTGCCGATACCGCGCGCGGAGAGGTGGCCGAGGATGTCTACAGCTTTGGCCGCCAGAACTGGTTTCCGGCGGTGGCCCGCGAACATGCGGCTGTGCGCAACGCGGCAGTACTGATCGACCAGACATCGTTCGCGAAATTCGTGCTGAAAGGACCGGATGCGGCGGCGGCGCTGAACTGGATCGCCGCCAATGACGTGGACCGGCCCGTGGGGTTGCTGATTTATACCCAGATGCTGAACGATCGCGGCGGGATCGAATGCGACCTGACCGTGGCCCGCGTGGCGCGGGATGAATATTACATCGTCACCGGCACCGGCTTTGCCACGCATGATTTCGACTGGATTGCCCGCAACATCCCCGACGGGATGAATTGCCAGCTGTTCGATGTGACATCGGGCAAGGCGGCGCTGTCGCTGATGGGTCCCGGGGCGCGCGATGTGCTGGCGCAGGTGACCCGCGCCGATCTGTCGAATGCGGGCTTCCCGTTTGGGACCGCACGCACCATCGGGATCGCCGGATGTCCGGTGCTGGCGCTGCGCGTCACCTATGTCGGCGAACTGGGATGGGAACTGCACCTGCCGGTGGAATATGCGGTTACCGTCTATCGCGCGCTGATGCAGGCCGGGGCGGATCACGGGCTGGTCAATGCCGGGTACCGCACCATCGAAAGCTGCCGGCTGGAAAAGGGCTACCGCGCCTGGGGGGCCGATATCGGCCCCGACCATACGCCGGACGAAGCCGGGCTGGGCTGGGCGGTCAAGATGAAGGGCAACATACCGTTCAAGGGGCGCGAGGCCGTGGCCGCGCAGCGCGCGAACGGGGTGGCCAAGATGCTGGCCTGTTTCACCGTGGACGATCCCGACGTGGTGCTGCTGGGGCGCGAAACGATCTATCGCGACGGGCGGCGCGTGGGCTGGCTGAGTTCGGGCGGGTTCGGTCATCATCTGGGGCTGTCCATCGGACTGGGCTATGTGCGCAACCCCGACGGCGTGGACCGCGATTTCGTGCTGAGCGGTCGTTATGAGCTGGAGGTGGCCACCGAACGGGTGCCCTGTTCGGTCACGCTGTCACCGCTCTACGATCCGAAAATGGAGCGGGTAAAGGTCTGAGCGGATACGAAAACGGCCCGCGCGGGGGCGGGCCGTTTCGCAAGGCGTCCGGAATTCAGCGTTCGGCCAGCGGCATCCAGTCGGCCATCGCCACATCCGCATGGGCAAAGGCGGGCATCTTGGCCGCCAGATCGTCCATGTTCTTGATGTCCTCGTCGTTCAGGAACTGCTGCGTGATCAGTGTCGGCGGCACCACGACCTGCTGTCCGGGGTCTTCGCCGGCCAGCATCAGCGCCAGCGTGCGCACCGACACCTCGCCCACCACGGCGGGGTTGGTGGCCACCGTTGCCGCCCAGGCGGATCCCGGTTCGCGCATGGCCGAAATGTCGGCGGTCGAGACATCGGCGGAATAGATGTCCACATCCTCGGACATGCCGGCCTCGTCCACCGCGATCTTCACGCCCTTGGCGAATTCGTCATAGGGCGCGAACACGACCGATATGGTCGGATTGGCCTGCAACACCGACCGTGCCTGGTTGGCGACCGAATTGGCGATCGGGTTGTCGAGCGTGCCGAACATGGCCGCCTCGGTGATGCCGGAATTGGCCTCTTTCACCTCTTCCCACGCCACATGGCGGCGGTCGAGCGGCGCGATGCCCGGCACGTAGACATAACCGGCGGTGAATTCGGTGCCGTTGTCCTTCAGCGCCTGTTCCAGCGCGAGCTTGCCCAGCAGGTAGTCGGATTGTTCGATTTGCGGGATTGCCGGATTTTCCACGTTCACGTCGAACGCGACCACCTTGATGCCTGCATCCACCGCGCGCTGCGCGGCCTCTTTCATCGACTCGGTCAGCCCGTGCTGGATCACGATGCCATTCACGCCCAGCGCGATGGCCTGATCCACCATGTCCGCCTGCAACGCGGCATCCTGACGGCTGTCGAACACGCGCAGATCGACGCCCAGCGCCTCGGCCTGCCGTTCGACGCCCGCCAGATAGGCCTGAAAGAAGTCGCCAGTGGACAGATAGCGCACCAGCGCGATCTTCACCTCGCCCGGATTGTCGAAGGGCGCGGGCATGTCCGCCGCCAGTGCGGGCGCCGCCCCCAGGCCAGTCCCCAACGCCAGCGCCGCCGCGCCGGCCCGTTTCATCATCTCACGTCTCAGCATTTCTTCCTCCCTCTGCCAGATCAGTTATGTCCACCCGTGCCGCGCCGTGCGGACAGGTAGAAGGTAAACACCAGCGCGACCACCAATACCGCGCCCTTGACGAAATCCTGCGTGTAATAGGGCGCGTTCATCATCGTCAGCCCCTGCAGCAGGATGCCCACGAACAGCGCGCCGACCGCCGTGCCAAAGGCATTGGGCCGGGCCGCACCAAGCACGGCAAACCCGATCAGCGCGGCGGCGACGCTGTCCAGCAGCAGGTTGTTGCCAGAGGCGATATCGCCCCGCCCCAGCCGCGCCGCCAGCAGGATACCACCCACCGAAGCCATCATGCCCGAGATCATGTAGGCCAGGATCTTGTAGCGGTTCACATTGGTGCCGACGAGCGCCGCAGCCCGTTCGTTCGACCCGATTGCGTACATAAGCCGCCCGTGCCGGGTGAATCCGAGAAAGACCCAGATCGCCAGCGCGATCAGCAGGAACAGCACCACCGGCACCGGCACCAGCCGGTCCAGGAAGAAATCGAACCGGTGCCGCCCGATCCACAGGAACGCGGCCGAGAAACTGCCCTCGGCCACCGATCCGTCGGGCAGGCTCATGCCGGTGGCGATGGAATTGCCCTGTGTGGGAATGCGCTGCAACCCGATCAGCAGGAACATCATGCCCAGCGTCGCCAGCAGGTCGGGCACCTTGAATTTCACGATCAGCAACCCGTTGACCAGTCCGACCAGCGCGCCCATCGCCAGGCACAGCAGCACCGCCACCACGGCGGGATATTCGAGGATCACCATCGCATAGGCCGACAGCATCAGCGCCGAGGTCGCGACCGACCCGATGGACAGGTCGAACCCGTCCACCACCAGCGTACAGGTCACCCCCAGCGCGAGGATGCCGGTGATGGCCACCGATTGCAGAACGAACACGGCCGAACGCGGGCTGGCGAATCCGCTGGCGGACAGGCTGAAATACAGCACCAGACCGGCCAGCAGGATCAGGAAGCCGTAGCGAATGGCGAAGTTGAGAAAGCGCTGGTCGTTCATGGTCTGCCTTGTGTTCCCGTTATCCTGCCTGTGCCGCGCCCGAGACCTGTGCCACCACGCGGCCCAGATCGATGTTTTCGTTGCGATGATCCCCGGCCACCGCGCCTTCGTGCAGGACCACGATGCGGTCGGCCACCTCCAGCGCCTCGTCGATTTCCGAGACGAAAACCAGCGTCGCGCGGTCGCGGGCGGTGTCGCGGATGTAATGGCCGATGTCGCGGCGTGCGCCGATATCGACGCCCTGGAACGGTTCGTCGAGCAGCAGAAGCCGGCAGGGTTTGAGCAGCCAACGGCCGATCATCACCTTTTGCTGGTTGCCGCCCGACAAGGTGCCGATCCCGTCCGCGTTCGACTGGCACACCACACCGATCCTGCCGATCATGTCGTCGGCGGCGTGGCGCTGGGCGCGGTTCGACAGCAGCGACAGGCGCGAAAAGGCGCGCAGAAAGGGCAGGGTCATGTTGTTGGCGATGTCAAAGGCCGGGATGACCGCGTTCGTGGCCCGGTCCTTGGGTGACAGGAACACGCCGCGCGCCATCGCGCCCGCCGGGTTGCCGGGCGCATATGCGGCACCGTCCAGTGTCATTGTACCGGCAGCCGGGGTCGCGGTGCCGTGGATGATCTCGGCCAGCCGGCTCTTGCCGCTGCCCAGGAGGCCGGTGATGGCGATCACCTCGCCTTCATGCGCGGACAGGTCGATGGGGGCGGTGCTGTCCCACAGTCGCAGGCCATCGAGTTTCAGAACCGGCGCGCCGGGGGCGGCGGGGGTGATGTCGACCTCGGTCATGCGATGGCCCAGCATCGCGGTCACCGCACCTTCGTAATCCAGCGGCTGGGTGTCGAACTCGCCTGAAATCGCACCGTCGCGCATGCAAACGATCCGGTCGGCGATGCGGCGGATGTCGGACATGCGGTGCGAGATATAGAGGATCGACACGCCCTGATCGCGCAGCCGGTCCACCAGTGTGAACAGCCGGTCGGCCTCGGCGGTGGACAGCGACGAAGTCGGTTCGTCCAGGATCAGGAGGCGCGGCGCGCGCGCCATGGCGCGGGCAATCGCGATCATCTGCCGGTCGGCCACGGACAGGTCGGCCACACGGCTGCGCACATCCATCGTCAGCCCCATGCTGCGCGCGACCCCGGCCGCTTCGTCCCGCATCCGGCGTGTGCGCACGAACAGGCCCGCGCCCGGTTCTGTCAGCCGGTCCAGCATCAGGTTCGAGGCCACGTCGAGATCGGGGATCACCCCGTCATCGATGTTCTGGTGGACGGTGACGACACCCTGCGAAATGGCGTCAGAGACACCGGCAGGGGCAAAGGGCGCGCCAGCCATCCGCATCTCGCCCCCGTCGGGCGCATGGTGGCCGCACAGCACCTTGACCAGTGTCGATTTGCCCGCGCCATTGGCGCCCATCAGCACCGTTACCTCGCCCGCGGACAGGGCAAGGTCGATTCCGCGCAGAACGCGGTTCCGCCCGAAGGACTTGGTCAATCCCCTGATTTCGCATACGGTTTCCGGCATGTATCGCCCCAGGCACAAGCCGCCCGAGGGCGGTGTTTCGATATTCAGCATAGGAATTCAGCAGAAGTCAACGGCGTTGACTTTTGTGTAAGCAATCGAAAAATTCAGGATCGAGCGAGGAGGAATCACGGTATGACGACGTCGGATGCATATGCGCCGCTGACCCCCGAAACGCTGGGTCCCCGGCTGGCGGGGCTGGCCCCGGTCGCCGCGCAGGTCGGCGCCGATCCTGACGGGTGGACCGTGCGTGAGGTGGGCGACGGCAACCTGAACCTGGTCTTCATCGTCGAAGGTCCGCGTGGCGCGGTGGTGGTCAAGCAGGCGCTGCCCTATGTGCGGCTGGTCGGCGACAGCTGGCCGTTGCCGCTCTACCGCGCCTTTTTCGAGTACCACGCGCTGACACGCCAGGCCGACCGCGATCCCGGATCGGTGCCGCGCGTGCTCCATTTCGACGAAGCTCAGGCGCTGATCGTGATGGAGTACCTGTCGCCGCACCTGATCCTGCGCCGCAAGCTGATCAATGGCGAACGGGTCGAGGGGCTGGGCGCGTTCCTGGGACAGTTCTGCGCACGCACCGTGTTTCGCGGGTCCGAACTGTCGATGCGCAGCGCCGACAAGAAGGCCGATGTGGCGCTGTTCGCCGGCAATGTAGAGATCCCGGCCATCACCGAGGCGCTGGTGTTCACCGATCCGTATTTTGACGCCGGGATGAACAACCATACCGACGGGCTGGACTCTGTGATCGCCGGGATTCGCGGCAATGCCGCGCTCAAGGCGCGGGCGCAGCGGGCGCTGATGAAATTCGCCTCGAACACGGAAACCATGGTGCATGGCGACCTGCATTCGGGTTCGATCATGGCCACCGATACCGAGGCCAGGGTGATCGACCCCGAATTCGTGCAATACGGGCCGATGGGGTTCGATATCGGGATGCTGATCGCGAATTTCCTGATGGCCTATTTCAGCCAGCCTGCCCATCGCGGCGAGGATTTGAGCAGCTATCAGGATTGGATCCTGTCGGTGATCTCCGACACCGTCGTGGCCTTTGAGGCGGAATTCGCCCGCCTGTGGCAGACCGAACGGACCGGGATGCTGTATCCTGCCGCCCTGTTCGAAGAGCAGGGCCACGATTCGGCGCCGGCGCGCGACGCGCTGCTGCGCGATATCTGGCAGGATGCGGTGACGGTCTGCGGGATCGAGATGCACCGGCGCTGCCTGTCGCTGGCCCATAACGCCGATTTCGAGGATATCGCGGATGCGCGTGTCCGGGCGCCGCTCGAGGCGCGAAACCTGACGATGGGGGCCGAGTTGATCCTGCGCGCCGAAGCGATCCCCGATGCCGCCACGCTGATCGCGCTGGCCCGCGACTATAACGGGAAGGACATCCTATGAAGGTCAACGGAACTCATTACCGGTCGCTCTGGTGGGACGACGCGAAAGGCGCGGTGCAGATCATCGAACAGCGCCTGTTGCCCCATGAATTCCGGGTTCATCAGCTCGATACGCTCGACGATTATGCCTTTGCCATTGTCGAAATGCAGGTGCGCGGCGCCCCGCTGATCGGGGCGACGGCGGCCTATGGCATGGCGCTGGCGATGGCGCAGGACGCGACGGATGCGAATCTGGACCGGACCTGGGAGTTCCTGCATGCCACCCGGCCCACCGCGATCAACCTGCGCTGGGCGCTGGATCGCGCCCGCGACCTGTTGCGCCCGCTGCCCGTGACCGACCGCGCCGCGGCGGCGTTGCGGCTGGCGCATGAAATCGCGGATGACGATGTCGAGATCAACCGCCGTATCGGCGAACACGGGTTGCAGATCATCCGCGACATTGCCGCCCGGAAACCGGCGGGCGAACCGGTGCGTCTGCTGACCCATTGCAATGCCGGGTGGCTGGCGACGGTGGACTGGGGCACCGCCACGTCGCCCATGTATCAGGCCCATGATGCCGGTATCCCGCTGCATGTCTGGGTCGACGAGACCCGCCCGCGCAACCAGGGGGCGCTGACCGC
>CAYGNB010000091.1:0-10362 GCA_964351135.1 uncultured Rhodobacterales bacterium
CGCGATGGCGGCTGGGATCGCTGGCTGCTGGGCGAACGCGGCAAGGAAGCCAAGGCCGGCTTTATCGGCATGGACAGCTTTGGCGCCTCCGCGCCCGCCGAAGTGCTTTACGAGAAATTCGGCATCACCGCCGAAGCAACGGTCGCCAAGGTTAAGGAATTGTTGGGCTAACGTTCGATCACGGGCCTGAACGAAGACGCCGCGCCTTTTGGGGCGCGGCGTTTTTGTTGCCGCGATCAGTGCCCGCCCGAGGCCGTGCCGCCAGACAGGCGCGACCAGACCGGAACGATCACCCGCAACACGATCGGGATCAGCACAAAGCCCAGCGCCAGACCGAACACCCCGTCCATCGCCGCCTTGGCGATCCATTCCCCGGCCTTGCGCATATTCTCGGGAACCGATTGCGCCGCCGCGACAGCCAGATCGTGGATCTGGTGCCCGAGCCAGCCAAAGCCCAGCACTTCGAGCCCGTGGATGACAATGGACCCGCCTACCCAGAGCATGGCCGCGGTGCCCACGATGGTCAGCAACCGCATGAACCCCGGCATGGCCCGCACCAGCCCCCGTCCCAGCGCCCGGGTCAGGGCGAACCGGCCGTTTTCCGAGGCGAACAGGCCGACATCGTCGGCCTTCACGATTACCGCCACGCTGCCATAGACCGCAACGGTGATGCCGACGCCGACCACCGCCAGCGTCGCGGCTTCCATCCAGAAATTGCTTTGTGGAATCGCAGCCAGCGCAATGGTCATGATCTCTGCGGACAGGATGAAATCGGTCTTGATGGCGCCGGCGGCCTTCTCCTCTTCCAGATGCGCGGGATCGCCGGGCGCATCTTCGGCAAAAACTTCGTGGGTGTCATGCGGATACAGGACGTGCCAGACCTTTTCCGCCCCCTCGAAACACAAATAGGCCCCGCCCAGCATCAGCAGCGGATGTATCAGCCAGGGCGCAAAGGCCGACAGCACCAGCGCGGCCGGTAACAGAAAGACGAGCTTGTTCTTCAGAGAGCCCTTGGCGATCTTCCAGATGATTGGCAATTCGCGCGCGGCGGTGAAGCCGTGCACATATTTCGGCGTCACCGCCGCGTCGTCGATCACGGCGCCCGCCGCCTTGGCGCCCGCCTTGGCCGCCTGCGACGCCACATCGTCCAGCGACGCCGCCGCCACCTTGGCGATGCCCGCCACGTCATCGAGAAGTGCCAGAAGTCCGCTCATCCGTTCGCCGCCTGCCTGTTGCCCGATTACAGCCTAGCTGATCGTCCGGCAGGGGCAAGCGTTAGCGCAACCGGGTGATGTTTGCGCCAACACATTCAAAACAAGCCCTTTTCCCCCTTTTTCTGCGGTGCGTCGCTGGCTATATGGCCCGCAACCCTGTCGCGTTTCGGAGAGTTTGCCAATGACCATCAATGTCGGGATCAACGGTTTCGGCCGTATCGGCCGCTGCACCCTTTCGCACATTGCCGCCTCGGGGCGCAACGACATCCGCGTGGTCAAGGCCAACGCCACCGGCCCACTGGAAACGGCGGCGCACCTGCTGCGCTATGACAGTGTGCATGGCAGGTTCGGCAACGACATCCGCGTCGGCGAACGCACGCTGGACTTGGGTCGCGGCGAGATCGAGATGTTTTCGACCTACGATCCGTCCGAGCTGGACTGGTCGGGTTGCGACGTGGTGCTGGAATGCACCGGCAAATTCAACGATGGCAACAAGGCCAACGTGCATCTGGAACGCGGCGCCAGGTCGGTGCTGATTTCCGCGCCGGCCAAGAATGTGCAGAAGACCATCGTCTTTGGCGTGAATGACGAAATGCTGGCCAAGGGCGACAACATGGTGTCGAACGGCTCTTGCACCACCAACTGCCTGGCGCCGCTGGCCAAGGTTCTGGACGAGGCGATCGGCATCGAACATGGCCTGATGACGACGATCCATTCCTACACCGGCGACCAGCCGACGCTGGACCGCCGCCATTCGGACCTGTACCGCGCCCGTGCCGCGGCGATGGCGATGATCCCCACCAGCACCGGCGCGGCCAAGGCACTGGGCGAAGTGCTGCCGAACCTCAAGGGCCGCCTGGACGGGTCGGCCATGCGGGTACCGACGCCGAACGTTTCCGCCGTGGACCTGACCTTCCGCGCGGCCCGCGACGTGACCGCCGAAGACGTCAACGCCGCCGTCGAGGAAGCAGTCAAGGGGCCGATGGGCCGGGTGATGGCCTATGACCCCGAACCCAAGGTTTCGATCGATTTCAACCATACCGACGAAAGCTCGATCTTCGCACCCGACCAGACCCGTGTCGTCGACGGCCGCATGGTGCGCGTGCTGGCCTGGTACGACAACGAATGGGGTTTCTCGGTGCGGATGGCCGACGTGGCCGTTGCCATGGGCCGGCTTAACCGATAATTCGACTTTGCCTGAAATGCTGCGCCCGGCCAGCCGCCGCTGGCCGGGCGTTTATTTGTCGGGAGGCAAACGGGAATGACCAACCGAATTGCGCTGGTGCTGGGGTTGCTGATTCTCGGTGCGCTGGCCGCCGATATCTATATGTTCGGATCGCTGCACCTGATCTTTCTGGGCAAGAAGATGTACCAGTTCATCGAATGGATCGCCTTTTGGCGATGACCATCACGCAGCACAACAGAAAGCCCGCGCAGCACGCGACAGGGGCCGTCCGGCCCCGCAGCATGGGTTAACGTCAGTCGCCGCCGCTGGCCGATCCGCTTCCGCCGCCAGACCCGCTGCCACCTGTTCCCGCGCCACCGCCGCCAGCAGTTCCGCCGCCCGGTGGCGGCGTGGTCGGCGTCCCGCCCGCACCCACCGGCACACAGCCGCAGGTGGCGGCCTGGGTTCCGAACCCGAAATAGGGTCTTGTGGTCAGCGCAACGCATTGCTGCCCGGGTGGACATCTGCCGACACAGGCATCCTTGATGATGATCCCGCGCTTCAGCCGACAGGTCACAATCAGCGATGTGATGAACCGGCCGAACACGTCGAACACCAGAACGATGACGACACCGCCCACAATGACGGTGATCCAGAAAACTCCTCCGGACATGGTTCTACCCTCCTGCCCGGAAATATAGCACATTCAGCGCCTTGGCGCATCCCAAACGCGGCGCGGCGGCAGGTCAGAGCAGCGGCGCGAAAGCCTGCACCACGCGTTCGTAGACCGCCCGTTTGAACGGCACGATCCCGCCTACCAGCGCCTCGGGCTCCTGCCAGCGCCAGGCGGTGAACTCGGGGTGGTCGGTGGCGATGTCGATCTGGTCGTCGCGGCCGAGATAGCGCAGAAGGAACCATTTCTGCTCCTGCCCGCGATAACGCCCCTTCCAGATATGCGGCACCAGGTCATGCGGCAGGTCATAGCGCAGCCAGTCCGGCGTTTCGGCCACGATTTCGACCAGCCCCGGCACGATGCCGGTTTCCTCGCCCAGTTCGCGCAGGGCAGCGTCGCGCGGGATCTCGCCCTTGTCCACGCCGCCCTGGGGCATCTGCCAGGCATCCGTGTCACGGTCGCCACGCTGGCCGGTAAACACCAGCCCGTCGCCGTTCACCAGCATCACGCCGACACAGGGGCGATAGGGAAGGCGCGCGATCTGATCGGGGGTCATGTCCGGGTCCTTGCCTGTTGCCGCCCCTGTCTATCGCGCACCCGCGCGAGTGCAAGGGGGCCGGTGCGTGGGTATGACGCCGCGTCCCGCGTGACGCGCGCGTTAACCGCAGTATATCAACGCCAGCACAGGAGGACATCATGGCCGATTACCCACATCTTCTCGCCCCGCTCGATCTCGGGTTCACCACGTTGAAGAACCGCGTCCTGATGGGGTCCATGCATACCGGTCTGGAAGAGACCGGCGACTGGAACCGGGTGGCCGAGTTTTACGCGACCCGCGCCCGTGGCGGCGTGGCGCTGATGGTGACCGGCGGTATCGGCCCGAACCTGGAAGGCTCGGTGGCCCCCGGCGCGTCGATGATGACCACCGAACGGGAGGTCGAAAACCATTCCGTCGTGACCGACCGTGTGCATGACGCCGGTGGCAAGATCGCCATGCAGATCCTGCATGCGGGACGCTATGCCTTCGGTCCGAAATGCGTGGCGCCCAGCGCTGTGAAATCGCCGATCTCTCCGTTCCCGCCGAATGAACTGGACGAGGACGGCATCGAAAAACAGATCTCGGACATTGTGAACGCCGCAGTACTGGCACAGCAGGCCGGGTATGACGGGGTCGAAATCATGGGCTCCGAGGGGTATTTCATCAACCAGTTCCTAGTCACGCACACCAACAAACGCACTGACCGTTGGGGTGGGTCCTATGAGAACCGGATGCGTCTGCCGATCGAGATCGTGCGACGCACCCGCGCGGCGGTGGGCACGGATTTCATCATCATCTACCGGCTGTCGATGATCGACCTGGTGCCGAACGGATCGACCTTTGATGAGGTGGTGCAGCTGGCCCGCGAAATCGAAAAGGCAGGCGCCACCATCATCAATACCGGGATCGGCTGGCACGAGGCGAGAATCCCGACCATTGCCACCAGCGTGCCGCGCGCGGCCTTTGCCTGGGTCACCCGGAAACTGATGGGTAAGGTGAGCATCCCGATCATTACCTCGAACCGGATCAATACCCCGGACGTGGCCGAGCAGGTGCTGGCCGAGGGCTGTGCGGACATGGTGTCGCTGGCCCGCCCGATGCTGGCCGACCCGGATTTCGTCGCAAAGGCCGAAACCGGCCGGGCGGCGCAGATCGCCCCCTGTATCGCCTGCAACCAGGCCTGTCTGGACCACACGTTCGGCGGCAAGCTGACATCCTGTCTGGTAAACCCGGCCGCCTGCCATGAAACCGAACTGATGATCACCAGGACGGACAGCCCCAAACGCGTGGCCATCGTCGGCGCCGGTCCGGCAGGGCTGTCGACCGCGATGACGGCAGCCGAACGTGGCCATGAGGTGACCGTGTTCGACCGCGCGGACGAAATCGGCGGCCAGCTCAACATGGCCAAGCAGGTTCCCGGCAAGGAAGAGTTCAAGGGGTTCGTGGACTGGTACCGCACCATGATGGACACATCTGGCGTCCGGCTGGAGCTGGGCCGCGCGGTGTCGGCCGAGGATCTGGACGGCTATGACGAGGTGGTGATTGCCACCGGCGTCAGCCCGCGCGATCCGCAGATCCCCGGTCAGGACCGCGACAACGTGCTCAGCTATATCGACGTGCTGCGCGGCAAGGCCCCGGTGGGCGACCATGTCGCGGTGATCGGCGCGGGCGGTATCGGTTTCGACGTGTCGGAGTTCCTGCTGATGGACGGAAACAGCCCGACCGAGAACCTGCCGGACTGGATGCGGGAATGGGGCGTTGCCGACCCTGCCGAACATCGCGCGGGGCTCGCGCCGGAAGGGCCGCAGCCTCATGCGCCCGCGCGCAAGGTCACGCTGCTGCAGCGCAAGGCCACACCCCATGGCAAGGGGCTGGGCAAGACGACCGGCTGGATCCACCGTGCAACGCTGAAGATGATGGGTGTCGAATTCCTCGGCGGCGTGAACTACGACCGCATCGACGATGACGGCCTGCATGTCAGTTTCGGCGAAGAGCACGCCAATCCGACGGTGGTACCCGCCGATACGGTCGTACTCTGCGCCGGGCAGCTGCCGGAACGGTCGCTGGCGGATGCGCTGATCGAACGCGGCATCACGCCCCATGTAATCGGCGGTGCCGACGTCGCCGCCGAACTGGACGCCAAACGCGCGATCAATCAGGGTACACGGCTGGCCGCGACGCTCTGATCGGCAAAGCACCCCCTGGGGTGCCGATTATGGCAGGTTTAGCAGGACCGCCTCGACCCGCCGGTTCGCCTCGCGCCCTTCCGGGGTCCGGTTCGAGGCCACCGGCGCCAGATAACCGGTGCCCTCGGCCTCGATGCGGCCTGCCGCAATGTCATAGGCCCCGATCAGCCGTTCGCGGACCGCGCCCGCGCGGCGGCGCGACAGCGCGATATTGTCCGCCAGCCCGCCGACCGTGTCGGTATGGCCAACCACGGCAATCCGCGCCTCCGGGTTGTCGCGCAGAAACCCGGCCAGGGTCGCGAGCGAGGCGAACGGACCATCGCCCAGCCTTGCCGCACCGGTGGCAAAGTCCAGATCGGACAGCACGACATGACCGTCGCCAAGGAGCGCGGACAAGAGATCGCTTTCCGAACCGGTCCTGGGCATGGGCGATGCCTCGCCTGCCGGCGCGACAGCCAGCGGTGCGGCCTCTACCGGGATAACCTGGATCACCTGCACATGGGCCGCGTTTTCACCGCTGCTGACCAGCAGGCTCAGCGCCTCGGCATCGCCGCGCGTGGCCGACAGGAACCGGTAATCCCGCAGGTCCACATGCATGTCGGGGGCGGGCACCACCTCGGTCCCGAAACGGAAATCGAAACCGCCGCAGGCCCGCGCGTCGCATTGGAACAGGATCTCGTATCCGTCCGCCGTCACCTGATCGCGCAGCGGCGCCATGATCTGTAACGGGGTCGGCCCGCCGCCCAGCCGCCAGGTCCGCCGCACCACCCGGCCCTCAAAGACCCGTGCTGGCACCGCCCCGTCCGCGAACGGTCCTGTCGGCAAGGCGTAGCCTGCCAGCGGGCTGATCCGCTCGGAAAGCTGCCGCGCGCCCGTGGGCAGGGTCAGCCCCTGCGCCGGGGCGGCGACTGGCGCGACCGCCAGCGTCGCGGCGAGCACAGCGGTCCGGATCAACGGTATTGGCCGTGGTAATCGTCGTTGGGCTTCATCGCGACGGAGGAAGCGACCCGGTTGGTCATGTTGAAGAACGCGGCGACATTGGCGATGTCCCAAATGTCGCGGTCGGAAAACCCGTGATCGCGCAGCGCCTGTCGGTCCGGCTCCTCGACAGTGGCGCTGGCCGTGGTCACCTTGGCGGCGAAATCCAGCATCGCGCGCTGACGCGGATCGAGCGGCGCGACGCGGTAGTTCATCACCAGCATTTCGCCCAGTTGCGGATCGCCGGACAGTTGGCGCACCGCCGCGCCATGGGCCACCAGACAATAGAAACACCGGTTGATCGACGACACCACCACCGCGATCATCTCGCGTTCAAGCTTGGTCAGCCCGCTGTCGGCCAGCATCAGGTCGTTATAGAGCGCGGTAAATGCGTTCAGCTTGTCGATATCGAAGGCATGCGCCGTCAGCACGTTGGGCACCATGCCCAGCTTTTCTAGGCAGATATCGAAATATTTCTGCGTGGCCTCGGGCAGCGGATCGGCGGGCGGCAGATCGAGCGCGGTGGTCCCTGTCTTGTCGGTCATGATCGTTCTTCCTCTGGCGACGCGATACGATAGTGATACTGCCCGACCTGTGTCATGCCCAGCGCGGCATACAGCGCATTCGCAGCCGCGTTGTCGCGCGTGCAAACGACGGTCATCACCTCGGCGCCGTTTTCAGCGGCCCAGAGTCCCGCGGCACGCAAAAACCAGCGCCCCATCCCGTGGCGGCGCTGGAACGGTGGGATTTCCAGCGCGTGCAGCATGGCGGTGTGCCCGTGAATCGCCACAAAGGCAGCGCCGGCGGGTTTGTCCCTGTTCCGGCCCATCAGGCCGGTCTTGGGGCCCTGCACCCGGTCCATGACCGCCAGCCGTTCCGGCCCGATACCGCCCGCAGCCCAAAGTTCGCGCATGATCGCCAGCGGCTCCCACAGTGCAAAGACGGTGACGCGCGGCAACGGCGTGTCGGTCAGCATGTCGACAGGGCAGGCCCATGCGGTCACCGGATCCTTTACCACATAGCCACGACCGGCAAGGGCGGCGTCGAGCGTATCCTCGCCCTCGCGCAGCATGAACAGCGACGTCTGGCCCAGGTCCTGCATGGCCGCCGCCGCCGCGTCGATCTCGTCGGCGGCGAAGTCTCCACCCGGTTCGCGCAAAGTGGCCGCCGACACCCGGCTGCCGCCGCCCTGCCCGTCCCGCAAGACAAACGGACCACAGGGCAACATGCGGGCGGGCGGCCAGGTGGCATCGATCACCGCCGAAAGTTCCGCGCCGGTCATCATCCCGGTCACAGGCCGAGTTCCCGCGCCAGTTCCGCCATCGCCGCGTCGATCCGCGTACCATCGGCGCCCCGCACGACCACGTTCGCGCCAAACACCCCATCCTTATGAAACGGGTAACAGCCGATGGACAGATCGGCATAGCGATCCGCCAGCGCCGCCAACTGCGCCGCCATATCGCCCTCGGCCCGGAGAACCCGCAGGCTCTGCGACAGCAAAGGCGACCCAGCCGTTAGCGACGGCAGCACGCTGGCCAGCATGGCCTGGAACACCGCCGGCACGCCCGCCATCACATGCACGTTGCCCAGCGTAAAGCCCGGCGCGGTGGAAACGGGATTGTCGATCAGCGTCGCCCCGTCCGGAATCCGGGCCATGCGCAGCCGGGCCGCGTTCAGTTCCATTCCGGTACGCGCGTAATGCGCCTCGAGCAGCGCCCGGGCGTCATCGCGCACATCGATCGAAGCGCCAAAAGCCGCGGCGATGCAGTCAGCGGTGATATCGTCGTGGGTCGGACCGATGCCACCCGACGTGAACACATGGTCGAACGCGTCGGACAATGCGCGCACCGCCGCGACAATCGCGTCGTGATCGTCCGAAACGATCCGAACCTCAAGCAAGTCGATCCCGTGTCGGACCAGTTCGCCAGCGAGAAAATGCATGTTCGCGTCCCGGGTGCGGCCGGACAGGATCTCGTCCCCGATTACCAGCATCGCTGCGGTTGGATTGGTCATCGCGCGCCTCTCTTGCAGCCCCTTCTGCGTCGGTATAGGCCGCGCGTCATGCGGTTTCCATCCCCTCTTGTCCCCGCGCGGCTGATCCGGCGCTACAAACGGTTCCTGGCCGATTGCCGTCTGGAGGATGGCCGCGAGGTCACCGCACATTGCGCCAATCCCGGCTCGATGCTGGGCCTGGCCGAACCAGGAATGAAGATCTGGCTGGAACCTAATGACGATCCAAGGAAAAAACTGAAATTCGGCTGGCGACTGGTCGATCACGAAAACGGCCATTTCACCGGGGTCGACACCTCGGTTCCCAACCGGGCCCTGCGCCTAGCGCTGGAAGCGGGCGAAGTGCCTGGGCTGGAGGGCTATGCCGAAATCCGCGCCGAAGTCCGCTATGGCGAAAGCAGCCGCATCGATTTCCTGCTGTCCGGTCCGGAGCGGCGCGATGCCTATGTCGAGGTCAAGAGCGTGACCCTGTGCCGCAGCCCCGAACTGGCCGAGTTTCCCGACAGCGTGACCGCCAGGGGCGCGAAACATCTGCACGAACTGGCGGCCATGGCGCAGGCAGGCCACCGCGCAGTGATGTTTTTCCTTGTCCAGCGCACCGATTGCCTGCGGTTTTCGCTGGCATCCGATCTCGATCCGAACTATTCCACTGCCTTCGAGACCGCCCGCAAGGCAGGTGTTGAGATCATGTGCCACGGCACCCATATCACGCCGGACGGCGTGACACTGGGGCCACCTGTGGAAATCGTGATCTGATCGCGTATGGCGCTTTTTCGCCGGACCCCCTAAACTTTTGCCCCGACAACAGGATGGAGCGCTTTGTTGAAAAACGAACTACCCGGCCGCGTGACCAAGGAAGGTATCCGCATCTACGATGTCGCGGACTATCCCGGTATGCATCGTGCCGGTGCGCTGGCTGCGCGTATCCTGGACGAGATGGCCGATCATGTGTTCGTTGGCCAGACCACCGGAGAACTGGACCGCATCATCACTGAAAAGGTCGAAGAGGCCGGCGCCGTGTCGGCCACGATCGGCTACAAGGGCTATCAGCATGCGTCCTGCATTTCGGTCAACCACGTAGTTTGCCATGGCATCCCGGGTCCGAAGACGCTCAAGGACGGGGACATCCTGAACATCGACGTGACCGTGATCGTCGATGGCTGGTATGGTGACACCAGCCGCATGTATGTGGCCGGGAAACTGTCGCGCAAGGCCGAGCGGCTGATCCAGGTGACCCACGATTCGCTGATGAAGGGGATCGAGGCGGTGCGCCCCGGCAACACATTCGGCGACATCGGCCATGCGATCCAGAGCTATGTCGAGGCGCAGCGGATGTCGGTCGTCCGCGACTTCTGCGGCCACGGGCTGGGCCGTGTGTTCCACGCCCCCCCCAATGTGCTGCATTACGGCCGTCCCGGCACCGGCGCGACGCTGGAGGAAGGCATGCTGTTCACCATCGAGCCGATGGTGAATCTTGGGCGCCCCGAAACCAAGACTCTGGCCGATGACTGGACTGCGGTGACGCGCGACAAATCGCTGTCGGCGCAGTTCGAACATTCGATCGGCGTGACGGCGGATGGCTGCGAGATCTTTACCCG
>CAYGNB010000092.1:0-10358 GCA_964351135.1 uncultured Rhodobacterales bacterium
GAAACCGACTGGATTGCATCGGGTTTCACCCTGTCCCGCGACGCGTTGCTGGCGCAGGGGTGACAATCGCGGCGGTTTTCGCTATGAACCCCCCGAACCTATGTCGGAGGGATGCAGCATGTATCACGGGATCTGGAACAGCCACGGCTGATATTCCGCCCGTTCGGGTGGCGTATCGGCTTCTTACGCACCCGCATCTGCAATTACCTTTGCCTGTCATGAGGCTCCGACATGTTCCGTTACTTCGAAAATCTCGTCGACCCTTACGTCGACTATACCGTCAATGATCGGCCACCGACCCGGCTCTGGCCGTTCCTGTGGGATTATGCGCAACCTTTCCGCAAGGTGTTCCTGCTGGCCGGCCTGCTGTCCGTAGTGGTCGCGGCGGTCGAAATCTGGCTGATCTATTACATGGGCCGGGTGGTCGATCTGATGACCGGAGAGCCGGCCAGGGTCTGGGCCGAATATGGTTCCGAATTGCTGCTGGTTGCGGCGTTTGTGCTGCTGATCCGCCCGGCGCTGCATGTGCTGGACGTGCTGGTGCTGAACAACGCGGTGATGCCCAATTTCGGCACGCTGATCCGCTGGCGCGCGCACAAACATGTGCTGCGCCAGTCGGTCGGGTGGTTCGAGAACGATTTCGCAGGCCGAATCGCCAACCGGATCATGCAGACGCCTCCCGCCGCGGGCGAGGTGGTGTTCCAGATCTTTGACGCCATCGCCTTTGCGCTGGCCTATATGATTGGTGCCGCAGTGTTGCTGATGGCGGCCGATGCGCGGCTGCTGCTGCCGCTGCTCGTCTGGCTGGCGCTTTATGCAGTGCTGGTGCACTGGACTCTGCAGCGGGTCGGCCCGGCGTCCAAAGCGGCATCGGATGCGCGGTCGACGGTCACGGGCCGGGTTGTGGACAGCTATACCAATATCCATTCGGTCAAGATGTTCGCCCATCACGATCGCGAGCTCGATTACGCGCGCGAAGCGATCGAAAACACCCGCAAGACCTTTCAGGTCGAAATGCGGATCTACACGATCATGGACGTGGTGCTGGTCACGCTGAACGGGCTGCTGATCGTGGGTGTCGTCGGCTGGGCGGTGTTGTTGTGGATGCAGGGGCAGGCTTCGGTCGGTGTGGTTGCAGCGGCCTCGGCGCTGACCCTGCGGCTGAACGCGATGACCGGCTGGATCATGTGGGCCTTGACCACGTTTTTCCGGCAGCTCGGCGTTGTGGCGGAAGGGATGGAAACCATTGCCCAACCCATCGACCTTGTCGATCAACCGGGTGCGCCGGCGCTGATGCTGCGCGACGGGCGCATCGATATTCGCGGGTTGTCGCATCACTACGGCCGCGATGGCGGTGGGCTGGACCGTGTGTCGCTGACCATCGAACCCGGTGAAAAGGTCGGTCTGATCGGCCGGTCGGGGGCGGGTAAATCCACCTTGGTCAAGCTGCTGCTGCGGTTCTACGACGCCGAACAGGGTGTGATCGAGATCGACGGTCAGGATATCTCGAAGGTGACGCAGGACAGCCTGCGCCAGCAGATCGGAATGGTGCAGCAAGACAGCGCCCTGTTGCACCGGTCGGTGCGCGACAATCTCCTCTATGGCCGTCCCGATGCCACCGAGGACGAGATGATCGCCGCCGCGCGCCGCGCCGAAGCGCATGATTTCATCCTCGATCTGGAGGATCCGCAGGGCCGGCGCGGATATGACGCCCATGTGGGGGAACGCGGGGTGAAGCTGTCCGGCGGCCAGCGCCAGCGGGTGACGCTGGCCCGCGTGGTGCTCAAGGATGCGCCGATCCTGCTGCTGGACGAGGCGACGTCGGCGCTCGACAGCGAGGTCGAGGCGGCAATTCAGGACACGCTTTACGGCATGATGGAAGGTAAGACGGTGATCGCGATTGCGCACCGGCTGTCGACCATCGCGCGGATGGACCGGATTCTGGTCATGGATCGCGGCCGGATCGTCGAGGAGGGCAGCCATGCTGCATTGCTGGCGCAGGGCGGGCTCTATGCGCAGTTCTGGGCGCACCAATCAGGTGGGTTCCTCAACACCGAAGAGGTCGAGGCGGCCGAGTGAGGGTGACAGTCGACATCGACCGGCTGGGTCACCAGGGCGACGGGATTGCGGCCGGACCGGTTTTCGTGCCGCGCACGTTGCCGGGCGAACGGGTCAGCGGTGACCTGGACGGTAAGGTGCTGCGCGATGTGCGGATCGAGCGGCCCTCGCCAGACCGGGTCAGGGCGCCCTGCGTTCATTACAACGCGTGCGGCGGTTGCCAGCTGCAGCATGCGAGCGATGACTTTGTCGCCGGGTGGAAACAGGAAGTGGTGCGTTCGGCATTGGCCGCGCAGGGGCTCGACGTGCCGTTCGGGCCGATTGCAACGTCGCCATCTGCGTCGCGCCGCCGTGCGACGCTTGCGGTGCGGCGCACCAAGAAAGGCGCGCTGGCCGGGTTTCATGGGCGTGCGTCCGGCACGATCACACCGATCCCGGATTGCCGGTTGCTGTCGCCCCGCTTGATGGCCGGGCTTCCAGCGGTCGAGGCGCTGGCATTGGCAGGGGGCAGCCGCAAGGGCGTGCTGGATGTGGCGTTGACCGACACTGTCTCAGGGTTGGATGTGGCGGTAACGGGCGGCAAACCTCTGGACGGGCCGCTGCGGGTGGAGCTCGCGGCGCTGGCGGAAACCCATGATCTCGCCCGGCTGGCCTGGGACGACGAGGTGGTCGTTACCCGCCGTTTGCCATTTCAGCGAATGGGCCGGGCGGACGTGGTGCCGCCGCCGGGCGCATTCCTGCAGGCGACAGCCCATGGTGAGGCGGCGCTGCTGGCGGCGGTGCGTGACACGGTCGGTCATGCGGCGCAGGTCGTGGATCTGTTCGCCGGCTGCGGCACCTTTTCCTTGCCGCTGGCGGAAACCGCGCAGGTTCACGCCGTCGAAGGGTCGGCGGCTATGCTGGAGGCACTGGATCTGGGGTGGCGCAAGGCGCCGGGACTGAAGAAGGTGACGACGCAGCCGCGCGACCTGTTCCGCAATCCGCTGACCGCGGACGAATTTGCGGGGATCGACGCGGTGGTGATCGACCCGCCGCGCGCCGGGGCCGAGGCGCAGGTGACCGAACTGGCTTCTGCCCGGGTGCCGCGCATCGCCTATGTCTCGTGCAACCCCGTCACTTTCGCCCGCGACGCGGCGCGGCTGGTGGCGGCCGGTTACCGGATCGACCGGGTGCAGGTGGTGGATCAGTTCCGCTGGTCGGCGCATTGCGAACTTGCGGCATCGCTTTCGCTGGCCCATATGGCAGCTGCGGACTGAACGGGCCGAGAGGAAACGATGCGGGAAAGATTGGCGCAATGGCTGGACCGCCCGATGGTGGGCCGGGTGATCACGGGTGTGATTCTGTTCAACGCGGTGCTGCTGGGGATGGAGACATCGCCATCCATCATGGCTCGCGCCGGTCACATGATCGAGTTGCTGGACAAGCTGTGCCTTGCGGTGTTTGTGGCCGAGATTGCGGCCAAGCTGGTGGCGCATGGGTTGCGGTTTTTCCGCAACGGGTGGAATGTTTTCGATTTCCTGATCGTCGGCATCGCGCTGGTCCCGGCGGCACAGGGGCTGTCGGTCCTGCGTGCGCTGCGGATCCTGCGGGTGTTGCGGGTGGTGTCGGTCGCGCCCAGCCTGCGCCGTGTTGTCGAAGGTTTCATCACCGCCCTGCCCGGCATGGCCAGCGTGTTCCTGCTGATGACAATCATTTTCTACATCGGCGCGGTCATCGCCACCCGGCTGTTTGGCGATTCGTTTCCCGACTGGTTCGGCGATCTGGGCCTGTCCGCCTATTCCCTGTTCCAGATCATGACGCTGGAAAGCTGGTCGATGGGCATCGTGCGCCCGGTGATGGAGATCTATCCCTATGCCTGGGCGTTTTTCGTGCCGTTCATCCTGGTTACCACCTTCGCGGTGGTGAACCTGGTGGTCGGCCTGATCGTGAACTCGATGCAGGATGCGCATCACGCGGATGAAGGCGAACGCACCGACGCCTATCGCGACGAGGTCCTGGCCCGCCTCGAAGCCATCGAAGCGCGGCTTTCAGGTGACTCTTCTCGATGAAGTCAAGACCGGGGTTTTGATTTTTTTAACAAAGAACTGTAAGGAGTGGACGAGGCACACTGGCAGAGAATCAGAAAAATGAAACGACGTAACTTCGGTTTGGGGGCTGCGGCGATGCTGGGACTTGGCGCCTGCAGCGGCAGCAAGTTCCATCGATACAACGGACCGGAAGTGACCGGTATAGTGGTCAACAAGGGCGAACGCCGCCTTTATCTCCTGCATCACCAGGAAATTCTCGAACATTACAAGGTGGATCTCGGGTTCAATCCGGTTGGCCACAAAAAGGTCGAAGGCGACGGCCGTACGCCCGAAGGCACCTACATCATCGATCGTCGCAATCCGCGCAGCGATTTTCACCTGTCGGTGGGCATTTCCTACCCCAATGCGCAGGACGTGGCCAAGGCCGAGGCGCTGGGCATGAAACCCGGTGGCAACATCTTCATCCACGGCGAACCCAACCGGTACAGGGCCAAGGGGCGCGACTGGACAGCGGGTTGCATCGCGGTGAAGAACAAGGAAATCGAACAGATCTATGCGATGGTGCGCGAAGGCACGCCGATCAGCATCTGGGCGTAAACGTCATCCACGACAGTCGTAACAGCTAATCGGCAGGGGGTTTCCCCTGCCGGCTGATCGTGGCGAACCCTAGTTCCCCATCAGCAAGGTCCACCAGATCTTGCCGTTTCTCTGCTGGTACCAAGAAAAGCCCATATTGACCGCTTGCGGATCCATAAGGATCTGGCGCGTGTCCTTCTGGTCCATCCACGCGGCCAGCGTTTCGAGTTCGGTTTCGTAGGTCTCGGAAATCACCTCGCCCAGCATTGTGCCGGGATAGCCGGTGCGGGCGACGCGATCGATCGGGGACGATCCATCCGACCCGAAATGCCAGGGCCGACCCTGATTGGCCATGTCGCGCGAATGGGTCGCTGCGGCGGCGGTGAGTTTGGAATCGATCTGAACCGGTCCGGCGCCCGACGCCGAGCGCAGCGAGTTGAGCGAATCGAGCATCCGGAACTGGACTTTCGATTCCTGCCCCTTGCGGATTCGCGTTACTTTCGGCGGCGCAAGGCCGTCCGGCGTTTGCGGGGTCTGCGGATAGGGGTCGCAGGCGGCAACTCCGAAGGCAACGATTATCAGGGAAAGAAAAAGGCGCACGGGATCCCCTCGCGAATACTGGTTCAACATCAGCGTTTACCTTGGGTTTACAGGCGGCGCAAATCGCAACAGGCTCTCGTTCGGCAAGAATCAGCGGTTTGATTTGCGACTGCGACTTTCCCGCCATATGATTGCCCCATTCCGGAACACATTGCTGATCGGGCTGCCCCATGACGAAAAAGACACCGCTCCACCCCAACCGCCGAACCTTTCTGGTCGGCACCGCCGCTTTGATCGGTGCCCCCGCGCTGGCGCAGGACATCGATTCCAAACCGCCGGTGCAGCGAAATATCTCGAGTTTCCGGTCGGCCGATTGGCACAGTTATTTCAGCACGCTGAATAACGGCGCGATCCTGGTCGATACATCGTCTCGCGCGCTTCATTACTGGTCCGAGGATCAGAGCATTTATCGCCTTTATCCCTGTTCGGTTCCGCTGACCGAGGATATGACCCGTCGCGGGCGCACCAGCGTCGTGCAAAAGGTCGAAGGCCCGAGCTGGGCGCCGACGCCGTCGATGAAGCGGCGGAACCCGGAATGGCCCGATTTTATCCCTCCGGGACCCGAAAATCCGTTGGGCACGCACGCGCTGTACCTGGGCTGGAAATACTATCGGATCCACGGAACCCACGACACGCGCAAGATCGGCCGGCGGTCCTCGAACGGGTGCATCGGCCTCTACAACAGAAACATTGCCGAACTGTTTTCACTGGCCAAGAACGGCACGCAAGTGTTGCTAATTTGACGACATTTTGGCGTTGAAAGGCGGCACCGGGCATTCAGAAGTTTGCAAGAACGGGGTCTTACTGCATAGAAAATATCCACGAGGTAGTACTTGACTGTGCGGACCCGACTAAATCGGGCCGCGCAATATCTGGAGGATAAAATGAAGAAACTCGTTCTTGCAGTCGCCTTCACCGCAACCGCATCGACCGCCTTTGCCGGCAGCCTGGCCGAGCCCGTTGTCGAAGCTCCGGTGATCGTGGAAGAAACCCAAGGCTCGTCCGACGGCATCCTGTTGCCGCTGGTTCTGCTGGCGCTGGTTGCCGCAGCTGTTGCTGCCAACTGAGCCCGACCGGGCAAACAGTTACGGAAAGGCGGCGAGCGATCGCCGCCTTTTTTGTTTCCGGACCACCGGAATCGGGAAGTTGATTGGCTCAGCCGATCCAGCCGGCAAGGTTACGATCTATCTGCCGGACCAGCGCCGCGACATGGGCGTCGTCGTCGTTGAGGCAGGGAATATAGGTAAAGCTTTCGCCGCCGGCCTCGATGAAACTGTCGCGAATTTCTTCGTTAATCTCTTCCAGCGTTTCGATGCAATCGGCGGAAAAGGCGGGTGCGCAGATGGCGATTCGTTTTTTGCCGGCTTTCGCCAGACGCGCAACTTCCTCGACCGTGTAGGGTTGCAGCCATTCCTCGGGACCGAACCGGGACTGGAATGTGGTAATGACCCGTTCGCTGTCCCAGCCCAGATTCTCGCGTAGGAGGCGCGTGGTTTTCTGGCATTGGCAGTGATAGGGATCGCCCTCGGTCAGATAGCGCTCGGGCAATCCGTGATAGGAACACACCAGCACGTCCGGGTCGTGATCCAGCCCGGCACAGGCGCGCGCGACCGACCCGGCCAGCGCCTCGATATAGTGAGGGTCGTCGAAATAGGGTGGGACGGTTCGCGTCGCGGGCTGCCATTTTTCGTCCATCAGCGCGCGAAAGAACTGGTCGTTGGCGGTTGCCGTGGTAGCACCTGCATATTGCGGGTAGAGCGGAAAAAAGAGGATCTGTTGGCAGCCCGCCTCGATCATCCCGCGCAGCTTCGATTTCACTGACGGGTTGCCATAGCGCATGCAGAAATCGACCATGACCGCATCACCGTGCCGGTCGCGCAGCGCCGTCGCAATCTTACTGGTCTGCGCTTTGGTGATCGTCATCAGCGGGCTTTCGTTCGCCTCATTGTTCCAGATCGACTTGTATGCCGCGCCCGAGGAAAACGGGCGGCGCGTCAGCACGATGCCCTGAAGAATCGGCTGCCATTTCCACGCCGGGTAATCGATCACACGCTTGTCGGACAGAAACTCGTTCAGATAGCGCCGCATCGACCAGTAATCATAGCCGTCGGGCGTTCCGAGATTGGCGAGCAGCACCCCGATTCGCGCTGGCGGCAGCGCCGGGTGATCCGTGGGTGCGTGGGTGGGGCGGGCGGCATTCGTTGGCGTGGCGGTCATCGTGGTTCCTGTGGCTACGCGTATCTTGCAAATAGCGGCTGACAGGCCGGAATCAATCCGGCAACCTGGTTTCGGTGCTGTTCAGGGCGTCGGCCAGACGCGCCTGCGCCGATCCGGGCCGCAATGGCTGCGGTTGGTTTGCATCGGGCGCCCAGCCGGTCAGGCAGATCAGTTCGAACGTGGCGGGCAGGCGATTATCGGGGTTCGCGAATTCGGCACGATAAAGCAGCTCGGCGCGGGCAAACAGCGCCCGTCGCGTCGCGTGGCGCGGCCGGCCCGTCATCGCTCCGGTTTCTCCCATTGCCCGCAGATCGTGCATCAGATGCGGCAGATCCCGGTACTCGGCGGTCAGCGAAACCGAATCGGCCACTGGCAGGGCCAGCCCGGCCCGTTGCAGCAGCGCGCCGGCCTCGCGCAGTTCGGCCATCGGCGCCACCCTTGGTGACAGGCCGCCTGCGATTTCGCTTTCGGCCAGCGTCAATGCGTGGCGCAACTCGGCCAGCGTGCGCCCGCCCAGGGCGACGCACAGGAACAACCCGTCCGGCACCAGCGCGCGGCGGCACTGGATGATCTGGCCCACAGGGTCGTTGGCCCAGTGCAGCGCCATCGCGTGGATCACCAGATCGTGGGCGCCCGCTTCCAGTGCGAGCGTGTCTTCGTCAGCCACAATCGTCGCGTCGGGAAAGACCGCGCGCCAGAACTCCGGCAGGCCGGTGACGATAGCCGGTGCGGTAAAGGATC
Organism: uncultured Rhodobacterales bacterium; assembly: GCA_964351135.1. GTDB lineage: Bacteria > Pseudomonadota > Alphaproteobacteria > Rhodobacterales > Rhodobacteraceae > Pukyongiella. The sequence goes on from CAYGNB010000092.1 coordinate 8,220, forward strand.
TCTTAACCATCGACAGGCGATCCTGCACCTCGTCCAGCGCAGCGCGGTGCAGGAACGGATCGCTGCCGGTCGCGGCGGCGCGGGCACGGTGCCGGGTCAGTGCATCGCGGTCGAACAGAAGGGGGCCCTGAGTCATGGGTGCTAACTAGGGTAATGCGGGGCGGGATACAAACCGCGGTGGCGCTGCTCTATCCGCCGCGTTGCCTGGGTTGCGGCGATATGGTCGAAAGCGATTTCGGTCTGTGTGGCCGGTGTTGGCGGGATACGCCCTTTATCGGCGGGACGGTCTGCGATGCCTGTGGCACCCCGTTGCCCGGTTCCGACGACGGGCACCGGCTGGAATGCGACGATTGCATGGAGCGTCCGCGCCCATGGGGCCGGGGCCGGTCAGCCCTGCTTTATCGCGACCGTGCGCGCGCGTTGGTTCTTGCGCTCAAACACGGCGATCGTGCCGAGATGGCGAAACCGGCGGCAAAATGGATGATGCGCGCGGCCACGCCTCTGCTGCGACCCGACATGCTGGTGGCGCCGGTTCCGTTGCATTGGTCGCGGTTGCTGCGGCGGCGCTATAACCAGTCGGCGCTGTTGTCGCAGGCGTTGGCGGGCGAGGCCGGGCTGGCCTGCTGTCCCGATCTGCTGCAACGGATCCGTCGCACTGCGAAACAGGATGGCAAGAGTGTCGAAGACCGGTTTGCCGAATTGACCGGCGCCATCGCGCCGCATCCCGGACGGCGGCATCGCATGGCGGGCCGCGCGGTCCTGCTGGTCGATGACGTGATGACGTCGGGCGCCACGCTTTCGGCCTGTGCGACCGCCTGTCTTGATGCGGGGGCGGCCCGTGTCGATGTGGTCACACTGGCGCGCGTGACCAGAGATGACTAAATCCCTGTAAATGAGAACATCGAAGGGGATTGCGAATGCAACCGGTCGAAATCTATTCGTCGCCATTTTGCGGCTTTTGCCATGCGGCTAAACGGCTGCTGCGCCAAAAGGGTGTGAATTTCTCGGAAATCGACGTATCGGCGAATCCGGCCCGCAAATCCGAGATGATTTCGCGGGCCAGCGGCGGACGTACGGTGCCGCAGATCTTTATCGGCGATACGCATGTGGGCGGGTGCGACGAGCTTTATGCGCTCGATCGGGCCGGCAAGCTCGACGGACTGCTGGCGACGTGATGAAAACCGCACTTGTCCAACTAAATTCGGGTGACGACCCCGCCGCAAACCTGCCCGTCACGCAGGGCTTCATTGCCGATGCGGCGGCGCAGGGCGCGGGCTTCGTGCTGACGCCCGAGGTCACCAATTGCCTGTCGTCGAGCCGCAAACATCAGGAGGCGGTGCTGTGCCTTGAAGCGGACGACCCGACGCTGGCCGCGCTGCGCGCACAGGCGGCCGAGCTGAATATATGGCTGCTGATCGGATCGCTGGGTCTGAAAACCGCGGACGCGACGGACCGGCGTTTTGCCAACCGGTCGTTTCTGATCGGTCCCGACGGCGGCATCGTTGCCCGCTATGACAAGATCCACATGTTCGACGTTCAGGTGACCGAGACGGAAACCTACCGCGAATCCGCCGGTTACCGGCCTGGCGACCGGGCGGTGGTGGCCGAAACGCCCTTTGGCACGGTCGGGATGAGTGTCTGTTACGACATCCGGTTCCCGCATCTCTATCAGGCACTGGCGCGGGCGGGCGCGCGGATCCTGACCATACCGGCGGCATTTTCGCCCGTGACCGGCGCGGCGCATTGGCAGTCGTTGCTGCGCGCGCGGGCGATAGAAACCGGCTGCTATGTGCTGGCCCCGGCCCAGACCGGTACGCATGATTCGCACAATGGCCGGCCGCGCCGTACTTTTGGGCATTCCATGGCAATCTCCCCCTGGGGCGAGGTTCTGGTGGATGGCGGAACCGCGCCGGGCATTCACATTTTCGACCTGGATGATAGGTCGGTGGACGAGGCGCGCGCCAAGGTGCCGTCGCTGTCTCATATCCGGCCGTTCGAAGGGCCATAACAGAGGACCACCATGTCCGAGGACACCAATTCCCTCGCCGTCAGCCTGTTCAGCGAAATCATCGCTGCCGATCAGCTGTTGAAGAGCCGGCTGGGCAAGGCGCTGCCCAAGGGAATGGAGATTTCTCATTT
>CAYGNB010000093.1:0-4042 GCA_964351135.1 uncultured Rhodobacterales bacterium
TGATCAGCCCGTAGATGGCAAAGGAGTCGATTGCTCCGGGCGCCGTCCATGACAAGGGCGCCGGGTCCAGCGTGGCAGTCTGCGACTCGGTCTTGTCCATAGCGATTCCTATCCCAGCAACGTTGTTTGCGCCCCGGCCGCGCGCCGCATCTCTTTTCAGCCCCGCGCCAACCGCCCGAGCGTTCCCACCGTGGACCCTGTCCCAATCGCTACAAGCTTGGGCCGGATCGCTGATCGAAGGCAAGATGATGTGGTGCCTCATTCTGCCGAATGTGCGCTTTCGTTAACGAACGCTGCCACCTCGGCATTTCTCAAATGATGGCATCGCTCAAAGATGACCCGTTCCGAAACAGGTTTGGTCTCTGCGATTTGAGCCGATGTTGGAAACCCTTGCCGCCAGCGGCCCGAAATCGCATCCTACCGAGGTAAAGTGGTCGGTGGGGGAATACCCGGAAATGAAACGTCGAGGCTTTCTTATGGGAATGCTGGCCGCCCTGCCGGCCTGCGCTCCGCCGCCGAGAGAGACCGGCCCGATCCATCCGAGCGAGTTGCCGATCCCGGCTGAATACGAGCCACGTATCGTGGATGCGCCCGATCTCGCGCCGGGCGAGATACACGTCTTCCCCGATACCTTCACGCTGCTCTGGACACATCCCGGCGGTCAGGCGACGCGATACGTCGTCGGTATCGGAGAGCCGGGTCGGTACTACAGCGGCCGCTTCCATGTCGGGGACAAGCGCGAATGGCCCTCATGGACGCCAACCAAGGCGATGATCCGGCGCGATCCGGAACTCTATGGGCCACATGCGGCAGGGATGCCCGGTGGTCCCGACAACCCGCTCGGGGCACGGGCGCTCTATCTCTACCGGTCGAACGGGACGGACAGCCTTCTGCGCATTCACGGCACGCGCGACGTCCGTGGACTGGGACGGCAGATCTCCAACGGCTGCATCCGCATGGCCAACAATCATGTGATACAACTCTATAATGAGGTTCCATTCGGCACGCGGGTTGTCCTGCACAACGGCTGATCGGGGCTTGATCAAAGCGTCAAAGAGCTGTGCGGGCATCGCCGGGTTGCCACCTGCGATGCCGCGCCCGCAGGGTGTCCGCTTCCCTCGAGAAATCATCGCCTGCGCCGTCTGGGTCTGCCATGGGTTCCGCGTCGTGCAGACGGTTCGGATTCTGCGTGCTTAGCGCCTCGCCAGGTTTCCAACTCTGTTGGCGGAATATACATATTCGTCCAGCTCTTGCATTCGTTGCGCGGCGACATCCAGAAAGATCCGAAGGTTCTTGTTGCCCGTCCGATGCGGCCAGAAAAGCGCGTAGACCGGGATGGGCGCGGACTTCCATTCCGGAAGTACCGGTTGCAAGAGCCCTGCATCGACTTCCGCGCCAACAAAGATTGTCGGGAGAAAGCAAATCCCCTCGTCGTGTACGGCACAGAGTTTGGCGATCCAGTGATCGTTGGTCATGACGTGCGGTTCGGGAAGGAGCTTGAACATCTCTTCTCCGTGCGCCAGATGCCACTGGCTGGCCGCGTCTTCGTTGAATACGTGGATCAGGTCGTGCTGGCGGAGTTTGTTGGGCGTCCGAGGGGGCGTTCGGGAACCCAGATATGCCGGCGAGGCAAACAGACCGAACTGGATTCGACCCAATAGCCGGGCGCTCATTTTAGAGAACTGAGGCAGCGGTGGATCGCCAAGATAGATGATGCAGTCGAATTGACGTCTTGCTTCGGCCAGCAGGCGTTTTTCGAATGTCGTGGCGGTAAGCCGGACATCCGGTGCCGTCCGCGAGAACTTCAGCATGATTGGACCGACGATGTCGGAGGCGAATTCGGTGGAGGAGGCGACACGGATCTCGGTGCTTTGGGCGGTCTGGGAGGCTCTGAGATGTTCGGTTGCGCGGTCGGCGGTCCGCAGGATGTCCAGCGCGAAAGGACGGAAGTTTCGTCCCTCGGGGTTGAGTGAGATCGCATTCTTGTCTCTGTCGAACAGCGGCATGCCGAGTTCGGATTCGAGCCGCCTGATCTGGTGGCTGACGGTCGCTTTGGGACGGCGAAGAAGCCGCGCGGCACGAGAGAGCGACTCGCCCTCGGCCACCTGCAGGAATACCTCGATATCGGACAGGTTCATGCGCTCACCCGGCGTCTAATATTATGAAACCACGGTTTCGAAATTTGTATCTCTGCAAATCTGCGTCAGGGGATATGGTTCCGTCAACACGTCCGAAAGGGTAAGGAAGATGACCGCAGCAATCACTGAAGACTGGGTTCCGGTGGCGCTTGCCGCCGATGTTCCGAAGAACACAGCGCATCCCGTTTTGGTCGATGAGCAGGAAGTTGTGATCTGGCGCGCCAGCGGCGACGAGATTCACGCCTGGCAGGATCGCTGCCCGCATCGCGGTATGCGGTTGAGCTTCGGCTTTGTCCGCAACGATCGTCTGGTGTGCCTGTATCACGGGTGGGAGTATGGTGAAGGCGGAAACTGTCAGCGCATCCCGGCGCATCCCGACCTGAAGCCTCCAAAGACCATTTGCAGCACCGCCTACGGTGTCCGGCAGGACGGCGGCATCGTTTTCGTGAACCTCGGTGCCGAGGACGCGGGCCGGGAGGCGGAAACCGGTGAATGGAACCCGGTGCGCAGCATCTATGTCGCAATCAAGCCGGATTCCGCCCTCGAAAGGCTTGCCGCTGGCCAAACCTCATTTGGGAAACCCTCAGGGGTCGTCAACGGCAGAAGCCTGATCCTCGACCACCCGGCACATGGGCAGATCCGGGTCGCGGTGCAGAATTGCGGAGCCGGGCGCACCGGCTTGCACGTGACCTGCGCCGCGTCGGACCCGGCGGCCATTTCGGCGCTTGCCGCGCTGGCCGTGCGCGCCCGCCGCGAACTTGAAACAATCTAGGAGACGGAGCCAATGCAACGCACAACTGATCCTGTCGCGCTGAACCAGTGGATTCCCTGCACGCATATCGATGCCCTTTTGCCGGGCGAAACGCTGGACACGGTTGTCCTGGGCCAGAATATCCGGGTCGCACGCGGCGCGGATGGGGCCCACGGCGTCTGTGAACTGGATGCCCAGGGGCAACCGGGCAAGGAGCTACCGGTGCAGGAAAAGTTCACGCTTGTCTTCACGACGCTCGGCGACGATCCCCGTCCGCTGCCGCTGATCCCTGAATTTGACGAACCGGACCGCAGGATCGCGAACTCGGGCGCCGTGGGGGTGCACACCTCGCCGTTCCGTCTGGTCGAAAACTTCCTCGACATGGCACATTTTCCGTTTGTGCATACCGATATTCTCGGCACCACGGACGAACCCGAAGTGCTGAGCTATAAGTGCGAACACCGCAAGGACGTCGATGAAGTATGGGCCACGGAATGCACGTTTTATCAGCCCGCCGCATCGGCTTCGGCCGGGGCTCAAGGGGCCGGCCAGTTGACGCACTACAAATACCGGGTCATGTCGCCGTTTTCCGTGATGCTGTATAAGACCTGCTATGACCAACCCGATCGTGACGATGCCATCGCGGTCTTCATCCAGCCGGTCGAAGAGACCCGCCTGCTGGCCTACATGCCGATGGCCCTGATCGACGATCAATTGTCGGATAGCGAACTGGTCGGCTTCCAGCAGACCATTTTCCTTCAGGACCGGATCATCCTGGAAAATCAGCGGCCAAGGCTACTGTCACTGGCGCCGAATGTGGAGATTCCGACCAAGGCCGACATGAGCTCAATCGCGTTCCGCCGCTGGCTCAAGAGCAGTGGCATTACCTTCGGACTTCAGAAGGCCGCATGATATGACGATCACACTGTACGACTACCCGCTGTCCGGAAGTTGCTACAAGGTGCGGCTGCTGCTGGATTTTCTTGGGCTGGACTACAAGAAAGTCGCGGTCAACTTCTATCCGGCGCGCGAGCACAAAACTCTCGATTTCCTCGAGATCAATCCGCTTGGCCAGTTGCCGGTCCTGGACGACGGCGATTTGCGGCTTCGCGATGCCCAGGCGATCCTGTGCTATCTCGCAAAGAAATATGAC
>CAYGNB010000093.1:4142-7450 GCA_964351135.1 uncultured Rhodobacterales bacterium
GGCGGCATCGGGCACGAGGAGTTCCCGTCCCTGCGCAACTGGATGCGGGCGTTTCGCCAGTTGCCTGCCTTCGATTCGATGTCTGGCGTTCCGGAGTTCGCATGACCGTCGCCACTCGTTGCACCATCCGCACGGTCATCGCCGACGTGGTTATGGAAACGCCGGATATTGTGCGCCTCAAGCTTGTTTCTGAAAACGGCGGTGGCCTGCCGCAGTTTGCCGCCGGTGCACATGTCGATGTCGAAGCGGCGCCGGATATCGTCCGCCAGTATTCGCTGATGGGAGAGCCGACAAACACCGAAAGCTATATGCTTGGGGTCAAGAAAGAGGTGCACAGCCGGGGCGGCTCGATTGCGGTCCACGAAACCGCCAGAGCCGGGGCGCGGCTCAAGATCAGCCTGCCGAAAAACAATTTCGAACTGGCCGTGGGCGAGGCGCGGCATCTGCTGTTTGCGGGTGGGATTGGCGTGACGCCGCTTGTTTCGATGGCGCGAGAACTGCACAAATCCGGTGCCGACTTCCAGATGCATTACTTCGTACGGTCGAACGATGATCTGGCATTCCGCGATCTGATCGCAGAGAGTGGCTGGATGGACCGGGTCGTGTTTCATCTTGGCATCGTCCCGCCGGTGCTGGAGGAGTTGCTTGGCGATTTGCTGCGAAACCCCGGTCGTGCGGACCAGATCTATATGTGCGGACCCGCGCCATTTATGGACTGTATCGAAACCATCAGCGCCACCTGTGGCTGGCAGGCCGACCAAATCAAGTTCGAAAGATTCTCGGCCGCCCCGCCCCTGGTTGGCGGTGAGAGCGACGGGTTTGTCGTTCGATTGGCCTCGAATGGCCGGGAAATCACGGTGGGTCCGGAACAGACGATCATCGAAGCGTTGCGCGAGAACGGGATCGAGATCGAAACCAGCTGCGAGCAAGGTATCTGCGGGACCTGCATCACCCGATTGATCGAAGGAACCGCCGATCACAGAGACCTCTATCTATCGGAAGAGGAACAGGAGAAGGAAGGTCTCTTCGCACCGTGCGTTTCGCGCGCTCTCTCGAAGTATCTGGTGCTGGATTTATGAGCACGCAATTCGGTCATATGCCGCCCTTGCTCGAACTGAAGGGACTGACCAAGAGGTTCGGCAGCTTCACGGCCAACGATGGAATCGACATGATCATCGCGCCGGGGGCGATTCATGCGGTACTTGGCGAAAACGGCGCCGGAAAATCGACGCTGATGAAGATGATCTACGGCGTGCTGCAACCGGATGAAGGCGACATACTGTGGAACGGGCGGCCAATTGAGCTGCGCAACCCCGCACATGCCAGGGAAACCGGTATCGGCATGGTTTTCCAGCATTTCTCGCTGTTCGAATCCATGACCGTCGTCGAAAACATCGCCATGGCAGTGCCCAAACCCCTGACCGAACTGCGCCAGATGATCAGGGAAAAGGGCAAGGCGGCAGGTCTGGAAGTCGATCCCGACGCAATCGTTCACTCTCTCCCCATGGGCCTGAGGCAGCGGGTCGAAATCATTCGCTGCCTGCTGGTGGAACCGAAGCTGATCATTCTCGACGAACCGACGTCTGTCCTTCCGCCGAGCGCCGTGCCCCCGCTGTTCGACACGATCAGACGACTGGCTGAAGCCGGCTGCGCGGTGCTGTTCATTTCGCACAAGCTTGAAGAGATCCGGTCGCTTTGCCATTCGGCTACAGTCATTCAGCGGGGCAGGGTGACGGCGCATGTGGATCCGGCCGCAATATCGGCGCACGATCTGGCTGCGCTCATGATCGGGCGCGAGATTCCGCATCCGGACCATCCGCCGCGAAAACCGGAAGGCCCCCCGGCGCTTACGATCCGCAATCTGAGCTATCAGCCCGTCGATCCGCTGGATCAGGCCCTGAGCGACATCAGTTTCGAGGTTCGCCCGGGCGAGATCGTCGGGATTGCGGGTATATCGGGCAACGGTCAGACCCAGCTGGCCAAGGTGCTTTCGGGCGAGTTGGCGTTGCCGCGCGGCAGTCGCGAGGTCATATCCATGCTCGGCCAGGATGTCTCGCACGCGGACCCTTGGGTGCGTCGCCGCGCCGGGCTTGCCTATGTGTCCGAGGACCGCAACAACGTCGCCTCGGTCCCCGAGTTGTCGCTTGAAAAGAACGCGCTTCTGACCGCCAGCGAGCATGGTCTCCGCAGACGCTGGTCCGTCGATTGGGCGCGGACGCGGGCTTTTACGCAGGCCTGCATCGAAGCGATGGACGTCCGGTGCCAAAGCCCGGCCTCCGAAGCGCGCGAGCTTTCGGGTGGCAATCTTCAGAAATTCATCGTCGCTCGCGAGATTGCGCTGAAGCCGAAGGTTCTGATCGTCGCGCAGCCGACCTGGGGCGTCGATGCAGGCGCCGCCTTCACGATCCGTCAGGAACTGATCCGGCTGCGGGACGAGGGCGTAGCAATTCTGGTTATCAGTGAGGAACTGGAAGAGCTTTTCGAGATCGCGGACCGATTCCTCGTAATGTTCCGTGGTCGCCTGTCGGAGCCACTGAGCCGCGATCTGGCCACCGAGGCCACCATCGGGGCGATGATGGCGGGAGATTTCGCGGCCATTCCCCAAGCTCGCGAGGTGTCCGCATGAGACTGCCATTCGTTATCGAGCCGCGTTCGCGCAGGCGGCGCACGGATCAGTTGATCCCGCCGCTGATTGCCGTTGCGTCCACATTGATCGGTAGCGTCGCGATCCTTTCCGCTCTCGGCGTACCGGCGGGCAAGGCGCTCTACTATCTCTATCTCGCTCCCTTTTCGTCGACGTTCAATCTGGCCGAGATCATCCTCAAGACCGCGCCCTTGCTGATCATCGCGCAGGCTCTGGCCATAGGTTTTCGCGCCCGAGTCTGGAATATCGGGGCCGAGGGGCAACTGATCGCCGGGGCCATTTGCGGCAGCCTGCTGCCGATCTGGTTCAACGATAGTCAGTCCGCACTGATGCTGCCCGCGATGGTCGTGATGGGGGCGGCCGGAGGCGCGGCCCTGGCCGGGCTCGCCGCCTTCCTCAGGGCGCGGCTGAATGCGAACGAAATCCTCGTGACGCTGATGCTGAATTCGATCGTGTTGCAACTTCTCTATTACCTCGTCGCCGGGCCATTGCGCGATCCCTTCGGTTTCAACTTCCCGCAATCGGCGCTCTTTCCGGACGCGGCGATGCTTCCGGTTCTCCTCGACGGGACGAGGGCCAATGTCTCGATCTTTTTCGCTCTGGGAGCAACCGCGCTCGGCTGGTACCTGATGGAGCGGTCGTTCGCGGGCTATCGGTTGCAGGT
>CAYGNB010000093.1:7550-10253 GCA_964351135.1 uncultured Rhodobacterales bacterium
GCGCAAACCTCGGCCGGAGTTCCCTATTCGGTGAACACCATCCTCCAGGGTCTGTTGCTGATTTCCTACATCTCGGCCCGCGTCTTTGCCGACTATCGTGTCCATTGGCGCTGGCCTCTTGAGGGGCGGACCTCGTCATGATCGAGACACTGACCTTTCTCCTTGCCGGAACCGTACTCGCGGGGACACCGCTTCTGATAGCGGCGTTGGGCGAACTCGTTGCCGAGAAATCCGGCGTGTTGAACCTCAGTGTCGAAGGCATGATGGCCGTGGGGGCGGCGACCGGCTTTATAGCCGTCAAGCTGACCGGCAGCTACTGGCTGGGCTTTCTCGCCGGCGGCGCTTCGGCTTTGCTCTTGTCGGCTGTCTTTGCGTTCGTTGTGCTGGTCACGTTGGGAAACCAGGTCGCCGCGGGTATTGCGATCGGCATTCTCGGCCTGGGAGTCGCAGGGCTGGCCGGCCATGCCTACGAAAGCTCGACCGTTTCGCCGATGGCAACGACGAATATTCCGCTGCTTTCGCAGATCCCTGTTATCGGCCCCGGCCTCTTTTCTCAGACACCGCTTGCGTATCTGGCTGTGGGACTGGTGTTCCTGACAGCATGGACGCTGAAATCGACGCGCGTGGGTCGGATCATCCGCGCCGTGGGCGAAGATCCGCACGCGGCGCATTCCATCGGCTACGACGTGGTCGCCGTGCGGTTTCTCTGCGTGCTCTACGGCGGGTTCATGGCAGGTGTCGCCGGCGCCTTCATTTCGACCGTTTCGGCCACGCTCTGGTCCGACGGTATCATCGCCGGACGCGGCTGGATCGTGGTTGCGCTCGTGGTGTTCGGCACCTGGCGCGCCGGGCGGATCGCGATCGGGGCCTATCTATTCGGGTGTGCCGGTCTCGCGGGGCTTCTGGTGCAAAGCACTGGCGTCGCCATCCCGTCGCAGTTCCTGACAAGCGTGCCTTACATTGTCACCATCATTGCGATCTCGCTTCTCAGCATGAACCCGGCGCGGGTTCGCCTGAGCACTCCGGTCACGCTGGGACAGACTTACCTTGAAGCCAAATAGCTACACCAAAAAACAGGGAGAAAAAGCCATGAAGAGAATTCTGACAGCCGCTGCTGCGGCCATGGCCGTCGCGACGTCGGGGATGGCGGCCGATCTCAAGATCGGGTTCATCTACCCTTCGCCGGTCGCGGATGTCGGTTGGGCGAAACAACTCGATCTCGGCCGCGAGGCGGTCGTGGCGGAGTTCGGCGACAAGGTCGAAACCGTCGTCGTCGACAGCGTTGCGGAAGGTCCGGATGCCGGTCGTGTGATGAACCAGATGGTCAGCGACGGAGCGGGCTTTGTCGTATTGGGCTCGTTCGGGTACATGAATGACGGGTTGAAACTGGCAAAGCGCAACCCGGAGGTATCGTTCCTGCATGCCAGCGGTTTCAAGCAGGCAAAGAATTTCGGCACGTTTACGTCCCGGAACTACGAAGGTTTTTACCTGACCGGCATGGCCGCCGGGATGCTGACCGAAAGCAATTCGATCGGCCTGGTTGCAGCCTTCGCAATCCCGGAAGTCGTGGCAGAGGTCAACGCGATCACGCTCGCTGCGAAGACCGAAAACCCGGATGTGACCGTAAAGGTGATCTGGCTGAACTCGTGGTTCGATCCGCCCAAGGCACAGGAAGCGGCGCGCGCTCTGATCAGCCAGGGTGCGGATGTGATCTTCTCGCTGCATCAGGACACGCCCTCGGTCGTGAACGTCGCCGAAGCCGAAGGAGTTCTGGTCGTCAACACCAGTTCAGATATGACCGAATACGGCCCCAAATCGACCCTCGCCGCCGTTACCAATGACTGGAGCGACTATTTTGTCAGCAAGGTACGCGACCATCAGGAAGGGACGTTCGACGGTGGGGATTTCCGCGGCGGACTGGCCTCGGGCGCGGTCAGCGTGGTCGGCTGGAGCGACAGGCTGAACGAGGAGCAAATGGCCAGGATCAAGGCCAAGGAGGCGGCCTTTGTCGATGGTACCGATCATGCGTTCGCCGGTCCGATCACCGATCAGGACGGTAACCTGCGCGCCGCCGAAGGCGAAAACGTCGCCGATCCCGATATTTTCGGAATGAACTGGCTCGTCGAAGGTATCGACGGCTCAATGCCGAACTGATCGAGGTTCCCGTGAGCGAGCCTTCTGGCGGATATGCCAGTGGACCATTCGGACGGGGCGGTACACGCCCCGTCGCGGTCGAAATCAACTTTCATGGCAATCTTGGGGCCGCTTTTGTCGCGTTTGCCACGGAACGGGCGCGCCGCCTCAGTCTTGACGGAACCATCCGTCCCGGTGAAACCGATGTGCTGGTAATGGTCAGCGGTCCGGAAGCTTTGGTCGGCGCGTTCGAAACCGCCTGCTGCATAGGTCCCGATGATGCCGAGGTCTTTGAATGGAACGTAAGATCGGTGGGTGTCATCACCAATGAGCCGGGCTTCAGAATGGTATAAGCCGGGTACGGCTCCAGCCGAAGGCCCGTCGTTGCGCTGTCGGTACCCTGATACTGGTCGCCAATGTCGCAAAAAATTCGCGCTCAATTCGGAGCAGTTTCAGGGGGGAAGACAAAAACCCAAGACTTGCCGGGTTGAAGGCCCAACTCACGTACCGGACCTGCCCTGACTGGCAGCAAGCGGTTTGTAAGAGCTTTCTCGGACTGTTACAGATGTA
>CAYGNB010000094.1:0-5948 GCA_964351135.1 uncultured Rhodobacterales bacterium
TTTGACGGGGTGGCCTTTCAGGCGGCCTGCGATCTGGTGTTCCAGGGGCGGGTGCAGCCGTCGGGCTATACCGAACCGGTGCTGCACGCGCGGCGGCTGGAACTGAAAGAGGCGCGGGGCTAGCTGGCCCCGCACACCGGTCGTCTGTGGCGGCTTATTCGCCGTTCGGGATCAGCACGCCATCGATCACATGGATAACGCCGTTCGATGCGGCGATATCCGCAGTGATGACAAAGGCGCCATCCACCTTCAGATTGCGTTCTGGGGTGAGGGATAGCGACACCGTTTCGCCATTCACGGTCGCCGTTCCGTCCTTGCGGGACAGTTGCTGCAGCGACAGGTTCCCCGGAATGACGTGATAGGTCAGGATCGACACCAACTGATCCTTGTTCTCGGGCTTCAGCAGGCTCTCGACAGTGCCGGGCGGCAGCGCGGCAAAGGCGTCGTCGGTCGGTGCCAGCACGGTAAACGGCCCCGGACCTTTCAGGGTGTCGATTAGTCCACCGGCGTCGAGCGCGGCAGCCAGCGTGGAGAAGCTGCCCGCGGAAACGGCGGTGTCGACAATATCCATGCTCTCGCCTTCGGCGGCTGCGCCCGAGACGCCGATCACGGCGCCGGCCAGGAGTGGTGCGGTCATCTGTGCAATGCGGTTCATGTGTATCCCCTTTGATTTTTGAGCCGTAAGTGGCAAAGTGAAATTTTCTTATTAAGCAAAAAAATTTCGCACAACTCACTATTTCGTGTTGGTAACTATTTTTTTGCTGTGTTAAAATTTGGGTGAAGCTTCTTTCGCCGGAGTCAAAACGGGGACTGATATGCAGTCGGACACGCTTGCCGAAGGTCTTGCGAATTACCGAATCGGCCCAAAGATTCGGGCGCTTCGGCAACACAAGGGACTGGGACTGGCGCAGTTGGGTGAACATTCCGGCCTGTCCGCCGGGATGTTGTCGCGGATCGAACGCGGGCACCTGATTCCGACCCTGCCGACCCTGCTGCGGATCGCGCTGGTCTTCGGGGTCGGGCTGGATCATTTCTTTGCCGAGGGCGGTGAGGGTCCGCTGCTGGAGATCGTGCGCGCGGGCGATCGGCTGCGGCTGCCGAATGCCACCGGGGATGCGCCGAGCTTCTATTTCGAAAGCCTGGATTTTACCGTTCCCGGGCGCAGCAGCGAAGCCTATCTCGCGGTATTCCCGGCCGACGCGCCGCCCTCCGTGCCGCATGACCATGCCGGGATCGAGATGATCCATGTCATCGAGGGCTGGGTGGAGCTGACCATCCACAACCAGACCCACCGGTTGTCGGCGGGCGACACGGTGAGTTTCGACGCCGGTTTCGAGCATAGTTATTGCGGTGACGGGCGGGCGCTGGTGACGGTCCGGCCGGCGCTCTGATACTTGTGCGGCACGGCACAAGGCCCTGCGCGCCTGGCTGTATGGCTGTGCGGTTGCCGCTGCCGCGCGCTCACCTTATCGTGAGGGTCACAGGGGAAACGGACAGGCAAACCACATGGCGCGTCCCATCGTCGGCATCATCGGCAACTCTTACCTGATCAACGATGAATACCCCACCCACGCGGGGGGCAAGATGAACTCGGCCGCAGTGGCCGAGGTGGCCGATTGCCTGCCGCTGCTGGTGCCGGCGGATCCGCGATACATGACCGTGCCCGAATTGCTGGAGGCCTGTGACGGTTTCGTGCTGACCGGCGGGCGGCCCAATGTGCACCCCGAGGAATATGGCGAAGCCGCGACCGACGCGCATGGCGAATTCGACCGGGCCCGCGATGCGATCGTGCTGCCGCTGGTGCGCGCCTGCGTGGAACGTGGTCAGCCATTCCTGGGCATCTGCCGCGGGTTCCAAGAGGTCAACGTCGCCATGGGTGGGTCGCTCTATCCCGAGATCCGCGACCTGCCCGGGCGTGACAACCACCGGATGCCGCCCGATGGCACGCTGGAGGAAAAATTCGCCCTGCGCCACCGGGTCCGGTTTTCCGAGGGCGGTCCGTTCCGGCGCCTGTTCGGTGCATCCGAGGTGATGACCAACACGCTGCACGGACAGGGGATCAAGCGGCCGGGCAGCCGGGTCGTGGTCGATGGCCACGCGCCTGATGGTACGCCCGAGGCGATCTATATCGACGGCGCCCCCGGTTTCACCCTGTCGGTGCAGTGGCACCCGGAATGGAACGCGGCCAACGATCCGGTTTCGCGTCCGCTGTTTGTCGCCTTTGGCGACGCGGTGCGGACCTGGGCTGCGGGCGGCGCGCCTGCGTCGGCGGGCCGCCTGCACAGCGTCTGAAGCAGCTCAGACCAGCAGGTCGAAATCGTGCATCAGCGGCAGCGACCTTGCGCGTTTGCCGGTAAGGTCGAAAATCGCGTTGGCCAGCGCCGACATGCCCGGCGGTGTGCCGGGTTCACCGGCGCCGCCCATATGGTCGTTGGTTTCCAGCACCCGCACCTCGACCTCGGGGGCGTTATGCATACGCAGCGCGTCGTAGTCGGGAAAGTTCAGCTGATCCACCGCGCCGTCGGTAAAGGTGATTTCGCCGAAACAGGCCGCTGAGAGGCCATAGTTCAGCCCGCCGAACATCTGCGCCTCGATGATCGACGGATCGAGCGCGGTGCCCACGTCGCAGGCCATCCAGGCGCGGTCAATGCGGATGCTGCCGTCCTCGTCCCTGACCTCGATCACCGTGGCCACGGGGGTGCCGAAGCAAAAGCAGAACCCGACGCCACGGCCCACGCCATCGGGCGTCTGGCCGGTCCAGCCCGACATCTCGCGCACCGCCGCCAGTGTCCCGGCCGACGGTGCGTGTTCGTCCTTCATCATCGCATAGCGGAACTCCAGCGGGTCGGTGCCGGCGGCATGGGCCATCTCGTCGAGGAAGCTGTCGAACATGAAGGCGTTGAAGGACGACCCGACCGAGCGCCAGAACCCGACCGGCAGATCGAGATCGGCAAGATACGCCCGCAGCCGGTAGTTGGGGATCGCATAGGGCTGATCGAACGCGCCTTCGACGCTGGATTTGTCCGGGCCGCCCGGCTCCATGCCCATCATCCGGCCGCCGGCCTGTCGGCCGGCCGATTGCGCCGCCACCTGCCCGTCGAGCAGGACCGCGCGCCCGTCCCTGACCGCGCCGCGATAGCGGGCCATGGCGATGGGGCGATAGAAATCGTGGGTCATGTCCTCTTCGCGCGACCAGGTGAGCTTGACCGGCGTGCCGGGCACCGCCTTGGCCAGCCGGGCCGCATGAACCACAAAATCGTATTCGCCGCGCCGGCCGAAACCGCCGCCCATCAGCGTTGTGTAGACGGTGACCTGTCCGGATTTCAGCCCCACCTCGGCAGCGGCCTTGTCACGGGCGAGGATCGGCGCCTGGGTGCCGGCCCAGATGGTCAGGCTGTCCCCCGTATAGAGCGCGGTGGCGTTCATCGGCTCCATGGTGGCATGGGCCAGATAGGGCATGCGGTATTCGGCTTCGACCAGAGTGGCGCCCTCGGGCACCGTGTCGGCATCGCCGTCGCTGCGCATTTCCGAATTGGTGTCACCGTCAAAGGCGGCCGCGAGCCGCGCGGACACCTCGTCCATGGTCGCTGGATGCGGGCTGGGCGCCCAGTCCACCTCGACCGCGTCGGCGGCCTGCATGGCCAGCCAGGTGTTCGACGCCACAACGGCAATACCGTCGCCCATGTCCACCACCTGGTCCACGCCGGGCATCTGTTCGGCGGCGCTGGCGTCAAAGCCGTTCATGCTGCCGCCCAGATACGGGTTCCGCCGCAGGGCCGCGAATTTCAGCCCCTCGGGGCGCACGTCGATGGAAAAGGTCGCCGTTCCGGTCGATTTACCCACCATGTCCACACGCGGCATGGATTTGCCGAGGTATTTCCAGTCGCCCGACGGGCGCAGGCCCACCTTTGGCGGGTCGATGCCTGCTGCTTCGGGGGCGAGTTCGACATAGGTCAGCTCGGTGCCGTCGGGCGCGACCACCCGGCCGTTTTCGGTCTTCAGCGAGGCGCGCGCCACGCCCAGCCGTTTGGCGGCGGCTTCCTTCAGCGTTTCGCGGGCACTGGCACCGGCATGGCGCATCTTTTCATACCCGTCGACCATCGAGGTCGAGCCGCCGGTGATCTGCAGGCTCATCGCCTTGCCCAGCACGTCCAACCCGTCGCCGATGCTGCGTTGGAAATCGGTCAGCTGGTATTCGGGATAGGGCAGCAGCGCCGCACCGATGGCGCCGTTGTAATAGGCCTGCGCCGGCGGGCCGTGCAGCACGCGGATATCTTCCCAGGCGACGTCCAGTTCCTCGGCCACCAGCGCGGCGAGCGTGGTGCGGGCGCCCTGGCCCATCTCGGCGCGCGGAGCAATGATGGTCACGCCCTGCTGGTCGATCAGGACATAGGGGTTCAGCGTCGCTTCGCCGTCGCGCGGGCTCAGCGGATTGGCGACACCCTTTTTCGCGTAGTAGACGCCAAAGGCCACGCCACCGGCGATGGCGGCGGTTCCGATCAGAAAGGTGCGGCGGGCGATTGTACCGATGCGGGACATGATCAGGCTCCTTTCATCGCGGCGGCGGCGTCATGGATAGCGGCGCGGATACGCGGATAGGTGCCGCACCGGCAGAGATTGCCCTGCATCGCCTCGTCGATCTCGGCATCGCTGGGGGCGGGGTTCTGTGCCAGCAGGTCGGCGGCTTGCATGATCTGGCCCGACTGGCAGTACCCGCACTGGGCCACCTGATGTTTCACCCAGGCCGCCTGGATCGCGTGCAGCGCGTCGGGGTTGCCCAGTCCCTCGATCGTCGTCACCTCGCCGTCGACATCTTCCAGCGCCAGCTGGCAGGACCGCACCGCTTCGCCGTTCACATGCACGGTGCAGGCGCCGCAGGCGGCGATGCCACATCCGAACTTGGTCCCGGTCAGCCCGATTTCGTCGCGCAGCACCCACAGCAGAGGTACCTCGCCGGGCAGGTCGACCTCGTGGGTCTCGCCGTTGATCCTGAGTGTGGTGGTCATGGCCTGAGTCTCCTCGTCGCAGCGCGGTGACAAAATCGCCTAAAAGTGTCAGTATGTCAATTGACATTTTTATCATTAAGTGTCAGCACGTCATACATGGATGCGGAATTCGGTGATCAGGCCGTGCGCGACACGGCGGCCAGTGGCAAGCAGGCGGCGATTCTCGATGCGGCGTTCGCCGTGTTCGCCCGGTATGGGTTTCGCCGCACCTCGATGGCCGACATTGCCCGCGAGGCGGGCATGTCGCGCGCTGCCCTGTACCTGCATTACCGCAACAAGGAAGACATCTTCCGGTCGCTTTCCGCCGCCTTCTACGACCGGGCGGCACAGGATGTAGCGGCGGCACTGCAGGCGGACGGCCCGGCGGACGAGGTATTGCGCGCCGCGTTCGAGGCCTATGGCGGAACCGCGATCGCGGCGCTGTTGGAGTCGCCCCACGGCGAAGAATTGCTGGATACCAAGGCCAATTCGGCCGCCGATATCGCCCGCGAGGGCGAGGCGCGGATCGCCGGGTTGTTCGCGCAATGGCTCGAACGGCGGGGCGTGGACGACCCTGCCGAGACCGCTGCGGTCATTCTGGCCGCCAAGCACGGCCTGAAACCCACGATCACGTCTCCGGAGGATTACCGGGCCAAGCTGTCGCGCCTGGCCCGGCTGATCGGGATGGGGCTGGGCGGCTGAGCCGCCAGCCGCGCGTGGGCCTCAGAGCTCGGTGCGCAGGTGCCAGAGTTCGGGGAACAATTCGACCTCCAGCATCCGCTTCAGATAGCTCACCCCGCCGGTGCCGCCGGTACCGCGTTTGAACCCGATCACGCGTTCCACGGTTGTGACGTGGTTGAAACGCCAGCGGCGGAAATAGTCTTCGAGATCCACCAGTTTTTCCGCCAGTTCATAGAGTGTCCAGTGGTCTTGCGGGGCGCGATAGACTTGGGTCCATGCCGC
>CAYGNB010000094.1:6048-10234 GCA_964351135.1 uncultured Rhodobacterales bacterium
TCGGGGCTTTCCTCATGCGGCAGACCGGGCGCGCGCGACAAAACCGCGTCGGGCAACGGGAGTTCGGTGTGCAGCAGCCGCAACGCGACATCATAGAGCGACGGTTTGTCCAGTTCGCCCTCCAGCAGTGCCAGAACCTCGGGCTTGTGTGCATGGGGGCGCAGCATCGCGCGGTTGCGATTGCCCAGCATGAATTCGATCTGGCGATACTGATAGGACTGAAAGCCCGAGCTCTGCCCCAGCTTGTCGCGAAATGCGGTGTAGTCGCTGGGCGTCATCGTTCGCAGAACGTCCCAGGCGCTGTTGAGTTGTTCGAAGATGCGGGCCACGCGGGCGAGCATCTTGAAGGCCGGGCGTGCCTTGCCCGAGATCAGCGTATCGCGCGCCGCATCCAGTTCGTGGATCGCCAGCCGCATCCACAGTTCGGATGTCTGGTGCTGGATGATGAACAGCATCTCGTCATGGGTGTCGCTCCATGTCGTTTGCGCGGTCAGCAGCGCGTCGAGATGCAGGTAGTCGCCATAGGACATGCGCCCGTCGAAATCCATCTGGGCGCCGTCGTCGGCGGGATCGTAGGGGGCGGAGTCGTAGGGGTGAGTCATGTCGTGTCCTTTCCTCGGTATCAGTCTAGCACGGGGAAAGGGCACATCTCCGGTTCAGGTTGCCCGTCAGCGCGATGCGGCGCCACAGCGCGATCCAGCCGGCGGGCCGGCACAGGGGCGGCAGATCGTGCGTGGGCGGGCGGTGGGTCATGTCACTGCCGCGCGGGCCTTGTATTCGGGCCGGTCCCACAGCCGGTTGCCCATCACATCCGACAGGATTGCAACCGCCTGCCGCACATCGCCTTCGTCAATATAGAGCGGGGTGAACCCGAACCGCATGATGTCAGGGGCGCGGAAATCGCCGATCACGCCGCGCGCGATCAACGCCTGCATCGCGGCATACCCGTCGGCAAAGCGGAACGACACCTGGCTGCCACGCATATCCGCCGCGCGCGGGCTGGCGAGGTTCAGCATCGGGCAGGTGGCTTCGACTTCGTCGATGAACAGGCTGGTCAGTTCCACCGATTTGCGCCGCAGCGCCGCCATATCCACGCCGTCCCAGATATCCAGCGCCGATTCCAGCGCGGCCATCGCCAGCACAGGGGGTGTGCCGACGCGCATCCGTTCGATCCCCGCATGTGGGCGATAGGACCGTTCGAACGCAAAAGGTGCATCATGGCCCAGCCAGCCTGACAGCGCAGGCCGGGCGGCGTCCGCGTGGCGCGGGGCGACATAGATGAAGGCGGGCGCGCCGGGGCCGCCATTGAGGTATTTATAGGTGCAGCCGACAGCGAAGTCGGCGTTACACTCGGCCAGTTTCACCTCGGTCGCGCCGGCGGTATGGGCCAGGTCCCAGACCGTCACCACCCCGTGCGCATGGGCCTTTTCGGTCAGCGCCTTCATGTCATGCAGCCGTCCGGTGCCGTAATCGACCTCTGTGATCATCAGGACCGCCACCTCGTCGGTGATCGCGGCCTCCACGTCCTCGGGCGCCACCGTGCGCAGTTCGTGACCCTGTTTCAGCGAACCGATCAGCCCCTCGGCCATGTAGAGATCGGACGGAAAGTTGCCGGTATCCGACAGGATCACCTTGCGGTCCGGGTTCATCTCGAGCGCCGCCGCCAGCGCCTGATAGACCTTGATCGACAGCGTGTCGCCGACAATCACATGGCCCGGTTCGGCCCCGATCAGCCGCGCGATGCGGTCGCCGAGCGCGACGGATTTAGCCATCCAGCCCGCCTTGTTCCAGCCGGTGATCAGCAGCTTGCCCCATTCCTCGACCATCACATCGTCCATCCGGCCCGGTGCGGTGCGGGGCAGGGGGCCCAGCGAATTGCCGTCCAGATAGATCACGCCGTCGGGCAGGTCGAACATCGCCCGCGTTGCTGCAAAATCGGTCACGGCAGGTTCTCCCGATATATTTCAAGCTTAAAGCATATGCTTCCGCTCTAACGATTCGGGCGCGCCTTGTCGAGTCCTGCCGACAACCGGGCAACACCTGCGCGGCCGCAGTCCTGTATGGCGTTTGACGCAATGTGCATGATTTGCTAAGTCGCAGCCCAGAGCCACCATGCGCAGGTTGCGCAGGACCATCCGGGTCCGGCTCGTTCAGCCGCGCGGGCCATGATCAGTGTCCGCAACAATCGGACACATATGACCAAATTCAACGATCTCGACCTGAACCCCAAGGTCCTCAAGGCCATTGACGAGGCCGGCTACGAAACCCCTACGCCGATTCAGGCCGGTGCGATTCCACCTGCCCTGCAGGGACGCGATGTTCTGGGCATAGCGCAGACCGGCACCGGCAAGACTGCCAGCTTTACCCTGCCGATGATTACCGCGCTGGCCCGAGGCCGCGCCCGGGCACGGATGCCGCGCAGCCTGGTGCTGTGCCCCACACGCGAACTGGCCGCGCAGGTGGCCGAGAACTTCGACACCTATGCCAAGCATGTGAAGCTGACCAAGGCGCTGCTGATCGGCGGTGTGTCGTTCAAGGAACAGGACGCGCTGATCGACCGTGGCGTCGACGTGCTGATCGCAACGCCGGGCCGTCTGCTGGATCATTTCGAACGTGGCAAGCTGTTGCTGACCGGCGTGCAGATCATGGTCGTGGACGAAGCCGACCGGATGCTCGACATGGGGTTCATTCCCGATATCGAACGGATCTTCTCGCTGACGCCGTTCACCCGGCAGACGCTGTTCTTCTCGGCCACCATGGCGCCCGAGATCGAGCGGATCACCAACACCTTCCTGTCCAACCCGGAACGGATCGAGGTGGCCCGGCAGGCCACCACGGGCGAAAACATCGCCCAGGGCGTTGTGCTGTTCAAGGCCAGCCGCCGCGACCGCGAAGGCAGCGAAAAGCGCAAGCTGCTGCGTGCGCTGATCGAGGAAGAGGGCGACAAGTGCACCAACGCGATCATCTTCTGCAACCGCAAGACGGATGTGGATATCGTCGCCAAGTCGCTGAAGAAATACGGCTATGATGCCGCCCCGATCCACGGCGATCTGGACCAGAGCCAGCGCACCCGCACGCTGGACGGGTTCCGGGACGGCTCGCTGCGGATTCTGGTGGCCTCGGACGTGGCCGCGCGCGGGCTGGATGTGCCCAGCGTCAGCCATGTGTTCAACTACGATGTGCCCGGCCATGCCGAAGATTACGTGCACCGCATCGGTCGTACCGGCCGCGCGGGCCGCGACGGCACGGCGCTGACCATCTGCACGCCGCGCGACGAAAAGGCGCTGGATGCGGTGGAACGCTTGGTTCAGAAGGAAATCCCGCGCCGCGACAACCCGCTGAAATCGGCTGCTGGCGATGTGGTGGCGAAATCCGATGCGGACGAACCGGTCAGGGACAAACCGGCCAGAGACAAACCGGCCCGGGGCAAGGCCGCGGATGACGCCAGTGCTGCGCAAAAGACCGAAAGCGCCGACAAGCCCGCGCGTTCCAAACCCAGGCGTGATCGCCGGGACGACAACAAGGGCGGCGGCAAAGGTGTGGTCGGCATGGGCGACCACCTGCCCAGCTTCATAGCGCTCAGCTTCGACGAACGCCGCGCCGGATAACACCGGGCAACACGGGCGCGAAACAGTCTTGCAACCCGTCGCACGGCCAAGTATGCAACGCGGCGCGGCGGGTATGATGTAATGGTAGCCTGTCAGCTTCCCAAGCTGAACGCGCGGGTTCGATTCCCGCTACCCGCTCCAATCCGAAAAACTGTTGGCTGATAGGCATTGACGGACTGGCCGCCCGGCGGGCAGGTGCGGCCCGGCGCGATGCGCCGGGTCACGGGGTCAGTCGGTCACGGTGACCTTTTTCATCACGTCGGGGCTGGCCGTGACAAAGGCGCCATTCGGGCCATCGCCGCGGGTGATCGCGTCGATCACGTCCATGCCCGAGCTCACCTTGCCCACCACGGTGTATTGCCCGTTCAGATGCGGGGCCGGGGCGAACATGATGAAAAACTGGCTGTTGGCACTGTCTGGGCTGCGCGACCGGGCCATGCCGACCACGCCGCGATCAAAGGGCAGGTCCGAAAACTCGGCCTTCAAGTCTGCGCCTTCCGACCCGCCGGTGCCGGCGCGGCTTAGGTTGCTGCCGTCGCGGCCGTGTTGCACGTCGCCGGTCTGGGCCATGAACCCGT
>CAYGNB010000095.1:0-2482 GCA_964351135.1 uncultured Rhodobacterales bacterium
GCAGCCGCGAGGACGAGGTGCAGCGTTCGCCGTTGAGCGAATAGATCATGAAGATCGCCGCATCGAGCGCCCGGTCCAGATCGGCGTCGGCAAAGACCACCACCGGGTTCTTGCCGCCCAGTTCGAAATGCACCCGTTTGAGCGTGTCCGCCCCCTGTTTCATGATCGCCGACCCGGTGCGGGATTCGCCGACAAAGGCGATCGCTCTGATGTCGGGATGTTCGGTCAGCGCGCGGCCCGCATCTTCGCCCATGCCGTTGACGAGGTTCCAGACACCGGGCGGCAGACCGGCCTCTTCGGCGATTTCGATCAGCAGCCGCGCGGTCAGCGGCGAGAACTCGGCCGGTTTGTGCACCACGGTGCAGCCCGCCGCCAGCGCAGGCGCGATTTTCCAGGTGGACAGCATGAACGGCGTGTTCCACGGCGTGATCACGCCCACCGGCCCGATGGGTACGCGGGTGGTCACGTTCATCAGCGTGGGCGAGGGCAACATCTGTCCGTCGCGCGCCGCAGGGGCGCGGTCGGCGAAGAATCGGAAATTCTCGGCCCCGCGCAGGGCGGCCTTGGCCATGAACCGGATCGGCTGGCCGGTGTCCCAGCTTTCGCAGAGCGCGATTTCCTCGGCCCGCGCCTCGATGGCATCGGCGATGCGGTGCAGCAGCGCCTTGCGCGCCGCGCCGCCGAAATCGCGCCAGCCGGGAAACGCGTCCCGGGCGGCGCGCGCGGCGGCGTCGATATCTGCGCCGTCGCCTTTCGCCACGGTGCAGATCAGACTGTCATCGGTGGGCGAACGTGTTTCGAATGTTGCGCCCGAGGTGGCGGGTACCGGTTTGCCGTCGATCTGGTTGAGAATGCCGGTGTCGCGGAACCGGGCCAGATGGGCGTGCAGCCGGTCGAGATTGCGGGCGAGGTCGGTCATCGGGCGGGGCCTTTCAGGTGGTCGCGGATGCTGCTGTATTTGGGCGCGAGATCGGGGTCGATGTCGCGCATCTCCAGCGACAGCGCGACGGAGTGATGCGCGATGGCGTCAGCGAGGTGGTCGCGGGCCGCGGCAAAGATATGTCGCGTTGCGGCCTGACGCGCCTCCAACGGGCGACCGCCGCGCAGGCGCACCGAAATATCTACATAGCCATGGGCCGGGTCGCCGTCCGCAATCGAAACGTGATCGGCGCGAAATGCCCGCACCCGCACGCCCGCTATCGGGAACAGGCCGGTATCGACCGCCGCCCGGCGCAGCACGTCGCACAGGGCCGCCATGTCGGTACGCCGCTCCATGTCAGGAGAGTAGTCGACGATAATATGAGGCATCGGAGCAGTCCTGCACAAAGTAATTAACTTGTTTAGTATATTTTCTGTCTACGATCAAGGCTGATGAGTTTCCGTGATTGCGCTTGGTGGCGCCGGGCGGCAAAACTGGATCATGGCTGATAATATTCCTTCTACCGCGCGTTCCCTGCCCATCGCCCTGCTGCGTGCCCGTGAAAGGGTTATGGGACCGATTCGCGCCATGCTGGCCGATGCCGGTGTGACCGAACAGCAATGGCGGGTATTGCGCGTGCTGCAGGAAAACGGTCCGATGGAACCGACGCGGATCTCGGAGCTTGCTTGTCTGTTGCTGCCCAGCCTGACGCGTATTCTGCAAAAACTCGAGGAAAAAGGGCTGATCCATCGCGCGCGCGACGACGTGGACCGGCGCAAGCAGGTGATCAGCGTGAGCCCGGACGGTGAGGCTCTGATACTGGCCAATCTCGATACCAGCGTCGAGCTTGCGCAGCGGGTGCGCGACCGCATGGGCGAGGATCGTTACGAGGCGTTGCTGGACCTGCTGAACGAACTCGACCGCGACGACCCGTAACCAACCGCGCGGCGCGCGCGTTGCGTGATGTAACAAAAACATCATCATTCTTTCCATCATGGGCCGTGCTAGTCAGGGGACGGACACCTGGGGAGAGGAGATTGCGATGAACTGGATGAAAGCCATGGTTGCGGCGGCGGCCGTTGCCGGAGCAACCGTAGCGGGAGCCGAGAACCGTATCGACGGGCAGCGTGCCGATGCGCCTGATTTGTCCGCCTATGGCGATCACGCCATCGGCGTGCGGACGCTGGATCTGGTCAACCCGGATCAGGTGGACATCCTGTCCATCGACCCGGCTGCCGCCAAGCCCGACGACCTGCCGCGCTATGACCGGCCGTTGCCGGTCGAGGTCTGGTATCCGGCCGGGGCGGGCGCGACCGGCACACAATCGGTGCGCGTGTTCCTGCGTGACGGCAAGACCGAGGTCGAGATTGTCGGGCAGGCCGTGCGCGACGCCGAACCCGACCGGTCGGGGGCACCTTATCCGTTGGTTCTGGTCAGCCACGGCTATCCGGGCAACCGGTTCCTGCTGTCCCATCTGGCGGAAAACCTGGCGTCCAAGGGATATGTGGTCGCGTCGATCGACCACACCGATTCCACCTATCGCACGCAGGCGGCATTCGGCTC
>CAYGNB010000095.1:2582-10191 GCA_964351135.1 uncultured Rhodobacterales bacterium
GGCAGCGACAGTCACGAGGCGTTGCCCGACCCGCGTATCAAGACCGCCATCGCCTTTGCGCCCTGGGGCATGAATACCGGGTTCTGGGATGCAGGCGGGCTGGCAGGCATCCGCATCCCGATGCTGTTCGTGGCGGGGTCGGTCGATGATGTTTCGGGCTATGAAAACGGTACCCGGGCCATCTGGCAGGGTGCGACGGGCGT
The DNA here is from genome assembly GCA_964351135.1 of uncultured Rhodobacterales bacterium. GTDB lineage: Bacteria > Pseudomonadota > Alphaproteobacteria > Rhodobacterales > Rhodobacteraceae > Pukyongiella. The sequence goes on from CAYGNB010000095.1 coordinate 2,786, forward strand.
GGACCGGGCGCTGCTGACCTATGACAACGCCAATCACAATGCCGGCGCGCCCATGCCCGCACCCGCAGAGGCCGACAAGGTCGACGCGGATCTGGGCTGGAACCTGACCGGGCATTATTCGGATGCGGTCTGGGACAGCGTCAAGATGAACAACATCGCCCAGCATTTCGCCACCGCCTGGTTGGGAAAATATCTCAAGGGTGACGAAAGCATGGAGGCCTATCTGGATCTGGTGCCACATTCCAATGACGGGGTGACCGCGCTGAACGAGGACGGCACGCCCAAGCCCGAACACAACCACTGGCACGGTTTCGAGGATCGCAGTGCCAAGGGGTTGCGGTTCGAGATGCTCAAGGCCGGGGAATAGGCCCGTTCCGGCGGGCGCTGGCCGGTGTCAGCGCCCGCGAATGCGCGGGTCCAGTGCGTCGCGCAGCCCGTCGCCCAGATAATTCACGCTCAGCACCGTCAGCGAGATCGCCATGCCGGGCCAGAACACCCGCTCGGGATATTGCTGCAGGTAATCGGTGGCGTCGAACAGCAGCCGTCCCCAGGTCGGAAAGTCCGGCGGGAATCCGAGGCCGAGAAACGACAGTGCGCTTTCGGTGATGATCGCCGTGGCGATGCCCAGTGTCGCCGACACCATGATCGGGGACAGCACGTTGGGCAGGATGTGCCGGGTGATCATCTTGGAATTGGTGGTGCCGATCGACCGGGCGGCCAGCACGAATTCGCGTTCCTTCAGCGCCAGCACGTCGCCGCGCACGATACGCGCGGTGGGCATCCAGCTGGTGATGCCGATCGAGGCGACGATCAGGATGAAAATCCCCTGTTCCGGGCCAAAGGCCGCGTTCAGCGGTTCGCGGAACAGTAGCATCATCACCAGCAGCAGCGGCAACAGAGGCAGCGCAAGGAACAGGTCGGTCAGGCGCATCAGCGGCCCGTCGAACCGCCGGAAATACCCCGCCAGAACCCCGACGAAGGACCCCAGGAACAGCGCCAGCAGCATCGCGGTGATTCCCACCGAAACCGAGGTCGCGCCGCCGGCCATCATGCGCGCCAGCATGTCGCGGCCCAACTGGTCGGTGCCGAACGGATGCCCCAGGCTGGGCCCCTGATTGCGGGCGCGGATGTCGATCAGCGTCGGGTCGATGGTCCAGAACCACGGGCCGACATAGACCGCCAGCACGATCACCGTGAACAGGACGCCGCCGATCAGCGCGCCCTTGTGGGTCTTGAACTGGTCCCAGACATCCAGCCACTGGCTGCGCGGCGGGTTTGCGGGGCCGGGAGTGGTCAGCTCAGTCATAGCGGATCCTCGGATCGAGCACGCCATAGAGAACGTCGGCGATCAGGTTGAACAGCACGATCAGCACCGCGAAGATGAAGGTCAGCGTCTGCACCATCGGCAGGTCGTTGGCCTGAATCGCGCCAATCAGCAGCTGTCCGATCCCGTTCACCTTGAACACCTGTTCGGTGATGATCGCACCGCCGAAGATCGCTGGAATCCCCAGCGCGATCACCGTGATCACCGGGATCATCGAGTTGCGCAGCACGTGAACCATGACCACGACGTATTCGCTCATGCCCTTGGCGCGGGCGGTGCGCACGTAATCCTGATTCAGATTGTCCAGCATCGAGGCACGCATGAAGCGTGACAGCTGCGCGGTGATCTGCAATGCCAGCACCATCACCGGCATGATCATCTGCCTGAGTTGCACGACGAAGCTGTCCCAGTCGGTGACCCGGTGGGTGGTGTCGTAGATCGACGGAAACCATCCCAGCTGGACCGAAAAGATCACGATCACCAGCACGCCCGAGAAAAACGGCGGGACGGAGAACCCCACCATCGACACGAAGGTGCCCAGCTGATCGAACCAGGAATATTGGCGGTAGGCGGAATAGATGCCGATGGGCAGGGCGATGATGATGGCAACCACATAGGCCGTGCCGACCACCCACAGGGTTTGCGGGATGCGCTGGATCACGATGTCCATGACCGGGCTGCGGGTCTGCCACGAAATCACCCGCAAATCGCCCTGCGAAAAGCTGGTGCCGAAATAATGATCGATCAGAACCTGCGGTTCGATCCAGAAGAACTGCACGATCCATTTCCAGAACCGGATATGCAGCGGCTGACCCAGCCCCAGCGCCTCGCGCATCTTTTCCTTGATTTCAGGCGGAACCGTCAGTGGCACCTGTGCCATGGGATCGCCGGGGGCCAGTTCCAGCAGCAGGAAAATCACCAGGCTGATAAACAGCAGCGTCGGGACAGCCAGGACAAGACGTCGGACGGTGAAAGTCAGCATTCAGGGCGCGCCTTGGTTGTTGTTCTACAAGGGCGGTTGCCCCGCCCCGGTCCTTTCGTGACCGGGGCAGGGCCGAAGGTCAGGACCCTTCGAGGCGGTACCAGTCCGCCACGTTCCACAATTCGCTGTCCCAGACATTCAGGATCACGCCACCGAGCGTATTGGAATGGGCCGAAACCCGGCCGCGATCCACCAGTGGCAGAATGCTGTAGCTGTCTTTGGTCAGCATGTCGTTCAGCTGCTTGGCAATCTCTCCGCGCTTTTCCAACTCGCCCGTGCGGCCGAGTTCGGCCACCAGCGCGTCATAGGCCGGATCGCAGAAGCGGTTGATGTTCTCGCCCTGCCATTGGCTTTCCGGGCGAGGAGCCTTGTCGCAGGTGCGCTCCGCCAGATAGTTCTCGGGGTCGGTGCCGTCGAAGTTGTTGGCGTACATTTCGACATCGGCATAGAACTTCTGGAACGTGTCCGGGCTGCCCGGATCGCCGCCGAAAAAGACCGAACCCGAGATGTTGCGCAACTCGGTTTCAACGCCGATTTCGCTCCACCATTGCTTGATCAGCGCCTGGAAATCCTGACGCACCGCGTTGGTCGAGGTCTGGTACAGCAGCGACAGGCGCACGCCGTCCTTGGCGCGGATACCGTCCGAACCCTTGACCCACCCGGCGTCTTCCAGCATCTGGTTGGCCCCTGCGATATCCTGCACCATGCAATCGGTGTTATCGCTGGCATAGAGTGCCGGCGCCGGCACCAGATTGCAGGTGGGACGCCCCGCCTGGCCATAGCCGATCTCGACCAGCAATTCGCGGTCGATCGCCATGCTCAGGGCCTTGCGCACGGCCAGATCGCTGAGGAAGGGATGGGGGTGCTTGGCGGTTGCGCGCTCGCCGTCCGGCAGGTCGGGCGACGGGTCGGTCAGGTTGATCTCGATCCGCTCGACCAGCGTGCCAAAGGCCGAGATCGGGGTGCCCTTGCCGGCCTCGGCCATCTTGGTGATGACCTCGGGCGCGAGTTGCAGGTTCCAGGCATAATCGTATTCGCCGGTTTCCATTACCGCACGGCCCGCAGCGGTGGCATCGCCGCCGCCCTTGAAGGTCAGCGTCGCAAAGGCCGGTTTGGCCGGGTCGCGGAAATTGGGGTTGGCCGACATGGTGATCACGTCGTTGGGTTTGAATTCATCCACAACGAAGGGGCCGGTGCCGATCGGGTTGAAGTTTGCTTCGGTGCATTCCGGAGCCTTGGCGCCCAGGCAATCGGCGAACTGCGCCGCCTGGATGATGGGCGATTGCGCGCCCATGAACGGGCCATAGGGGTTGGGTTTGGGTTCGCTGAAGGTGACCGTTACAGTCAGATCGTCGACGGCTTCGACCTTGGATACGCCTTCGAACTTGGCGCCCTGCGCACAACCGCCTTCTGGGTGCATGCAGTATTCGGCGGTAAAGACCACATCGGCAGATGTCACCGGGGTGCCGTCCGACCATACGAGGTCGGGTTTCAGTTTCCACGTGATCGAGGTCAGATCCTCGCTGACGCCACCATTCTCCAGCGTTGGAATTTCGGCGGCCAGGAACGGCACCAATGCGCCGGTCTCGTCGTAACGTCCGAGCGGTTCAAGGATCAGGCTGGAGCTTTCCACATCCTTGGTGCCGCCCGACAGGAACGGGTTCAGGATCGATGGCGCCTGCCAATAGATAATGCTGACATGCCCGTCCGATCCGCGTTCGGCCATGGCCGCAGGGGCCAGTGCCGCAGTCGCGACCGCACCAAGCATCAGGGCTTTGATTTTCATCTTCCTCTCCATGTTGGACACGTTTGCGTGCCATTGGTCCCCGCACTTTGGCTGGGCTTATCATGCCTGTCCTGACAGGCTGCGCCGATATGGGCGCCTGTTTCCAAGGCGGGTGGGTTGGTATCGAAACAGAGTTTGTGAAAAAAGCAAGCCTTGTGGTGGCATTCCGAAACGTGAAGCAACCGTGGGGTTTGACAGCTTGGCTGCCCGCGCCGTAGCGTTCGATACCCGTGGACCGTCAGTCGGAGGCGCATGTGCTGGATCAGCCGATAGCTCAGATCATGGAATTGCGCGTCGAGTTCCAGACCAAGGACGGACCGGTCGTCGGGGTCGAGGACGTATCTTTCGAAATCCGCCCCGGAGAGACTGTCTGTATCGTCGGGGAATCGGGGTCGGGCAAATCGGTATCGTCGCTGTCGCTGATGCGGCTGGTGGAATTCGGCGGCGGCCAGATCGTCAACGGCAGGTTGTTGTTCGACCGCCGCGACGGGGGCGAAACCGACCTTGCCAAGGCCGATCAGGACCTGATGCGCCATATTCGCGGCAACGAGATCGGCATGATCTTCCAGGAGCCGATGACAGCCCTGAACCCGGTGTTCACCGTCGGCCGGCAGCTGACCGAGGGGCTGCGTGTACACAAGGGCATGAGCCGGCGCCAGGCCGAGGACCGTGCGCTGGAGCTGTTACGGCAGGTTCGCATCCCCGAACCCGAACGGCGGCTCAAACAGTATCCGCACGAATTGTCGGGCGGCATGCGCCAGCGCGTGGTGATTGCCATGGCGATGGCCTGCGAACCTCGGCTGCTGATCGCGGACGAACCGACCACCGCGCTCGACGTGACGATCCAGGCCGAAATCCTTGCGCTGATGGACCGGCTGAAGCGCGAAACCGGCACGGCGGTGATGTTCATTACCCACGACATGGCAGTAGTCGCGCAGATGGCCGACCGGGTGGTGGTGATGTTCCGCGGCAACAAGGTCGAGGAAGGCACGGTCGAGGAGATATTCGAGAATCCGCAGCATGATTATACGCGCTCGCTGCTGGCGGCGGTGCCCAAGCTGGGCGAGATGCGCGGCAAGGCCAATCCCGAGCCGATGAAGCTGATGGGGGTCGAGGGGCAGAACCTGCAGCCGATCCCCGGCACCGATGACGAGATCCTGAAGGTGCGTAACCTGACCACGCGGTTCGCGGTCAAGGGCGGGTTCTTTCGCCGTACCGTGGCCTGGGTGCACGCGGTCGAGGATATCTCGTTTTCGCTGAACCGTGGCCAGACCCTCAGCCTCGTGGGTGAATCCGGGTGCGGAAAATCGACAGCGGGTCGATCGATCCTGCGGCTGGTCGAACCGATGTCCGGCCATATCGAACTCGACGGCGTCGATGTCATGGCGCTGGACAACGCGGCGCTGCGCAAGGCGCGGCTGGACATGCAGATGATCTTTCAGGATCCGTTCGCGTCACTCAATCCGCAGATGCAACTGCTGGATCAGGTGGCCGAACCGATGCGCAACTATGGCATTGCCTCGGGGTCCGAATTGCACGACCGCGTCGCGACCTTGTTCGACCGGGTGCATCTGCCGCGCAGCTTCATGCGCCGCTACCCGCACGAGATGTCCGGCGGTCAGCGCCAGCGCATCGCGATTGCCCGCGCGCTGGCGCTGAACCCCAAACTGATCATCGCCGACGAAGCAGTGTCGGCGCTCGATGTCTCGGTACAGGCGCAGGTGCTGAACCTGATGATGGAGCTTCAGGCCGATCTGGGGCTGTCTTTCCTGTTCATCAGCCATGACATGGCGGTGGTCGAACGGGTCAGTCATCATGTGGGCGTGATGTATCTGGGCCGGATCGTCGAACTCGGCCCCCGGTCGCGGGTGTTCGAGAACCCCCAGCACCCCTATACGCAGGCGCTGATGAAGGCGGTTCCGATTGCCGATCCGCACAGGCGGAAATCGGAGCGGGATCTGAACTTCAAGCCGATCCCGTCGCCGATCCATCTGCGTGGCTATCAGGCGGCCCCCAGTGAATACCGCGAGATCGAGCCGGGGCATCTGATTCTGACCACCGACAGCGGCTATTGACGGCGCACAGCCCGATCCGGTCCCCTTCGCGCCAGGTCGTTCGCAGGTGCCACAGTGGCTGGACGGGTTGATTTTCGGCCGGTTGTGCATTTTTTGTTCGAACCGCGCCACGGGTCGGCGGCTCGGGGCAAGGGTTTCCCCTACGGCATGGGCGATGTAGCGCCGATTGGGCCGATTACAGCGTGTTTTCGCAACATTGTGCTTTGACCTGAACCCGGAAATCCCGGACATTTATCGTTAATGAAAAGGGATGATGAGGCCGCAACGGCCATATACGCGGAACTCAATCTTGGCGTGTTGCTCCAGGTGGCAGGCCGTATGATGACCGAGCAGCTCGAGATCGTCGCTCAGGAAAGCGATCTGGCCGCCGGGCACCTCAGCCTATTGGGGGTGGTTTGCCGGTTTCCGGGCTTGGGACAGAACGCCTACTCGGAGATACTGGCGATCAATGACGCCACGCTGGGGCGTTATGTTGACCGGCTGGTTCAGCGGGGAATGGTCGACCGCCGAAGGTCGGCGCAGGATCGCCGGGCCGTCAGGATCTATGACACGCAGGCCGGGCGCGACTGTTTTGCGGCGGCTACCGGACAGTTGGAGGGGTTCCGTCGTGAGATGCGCCGGATGCTGCCCGAAGGCGTATCCGACCAGATGGCTGACCTCCTGCGGCTGTTCGTTGTTGCCAGGGCGAAAAACCTGCCCGACTTCGACGAACTGAACCGGGGCGGTGCCCTTGCCGTCCGGCATCGGGCCGAGGGCGACAGGCGAGACGGGTTCTGACCATGGCGGTCAAGAATCGATTTGCCGATCTGCAGAACGAAATCACCGGATGGCGGCGCGACATCCATGCCCATCCGGAAATCCTGTTCGAAACCCATCGCACCAGCGCGCTGGTGGCGGACAAGCTGCGCGACTTCGGTTGCGACGAGGTCACCGAGGGGATCGGGCGCACCGGTGTCGTCGGTGTCATCAGGGGCCGGTCCGACGGCTCCGGCAAGGTGATCGGGCTGCGCGCCGACATGGACGCGCTGCCGATCGACGAGTCGAGCGGGGTCGATCATGCCTCGACCGTTGCAGGCGCGATGCATGCCTGCGGCCATGACGGGCATACGGCAATGCTGCTGGGCGCGGCGCGTTACCTGACCGAGACGCGCAATTTCGACGGTACGGTGGTGGTGATTTTCCAACCCTCCGAGGAAGGCGGCGACGGCGCCAAGGCGATGTGCGACGACGGGATGATGG
>CAYGNB010000096.1:0-10172 GCA_964351135.1 uncultured Rhodobacterales bacterium
TGAGGGTCCAGCGCACCACATCGCCCCATTCGTCGTCGCCATGACGCACCAGCGGACCGAGCGGCTCCTTGGAGATGATTTCCGGCAGGATCACGTGATCGCCGGCATTTTCGAAGGACGCGCGGGTCGCCGCGAGACCGGAGGCATCCGTGGTGTACACGTCGCAGGCGCCGGCCAGATACTGTTGCTGGGCTTCGGCGTTGGTTTCGATCGGCACCGGTTCATAGCTGATGTTGTTGATGCGGAAGAAATCCGCAAGGTTCAGCTCGGTGGTGGTGCCGGTCTGGATGCAGACGGTCGCGCCGTCCAGTTCCTTGGCCGAGGACACAGTCAGTTCCTTGGGAACCATGAAGCCCTGACCGTCATAGTAGTTGATGCCGACAAAGGTGAACTTCAGGTCCACGTCGCGCGAAAACGTCCAGGTGGTGTTCCGGGCCAGCATGTCGATTTCGCCGGACGCCAGCGCGGTAAAGCGCGTCTTGCCGGTCGTGGGCACGAATTCAACGGCGGTGGCATCGCTCAGCACAGCGGCTGCCACGGCACGGCAAACCGCCACGTCAAAGCCCTGCCAGTCGCCATTGGCGTCAGTGAACGCAAAACCGGGCACGCCGGTTGCAACACCACAGTTCAGCTTGCCGCGCGCCTTGACATCGTCGAGCGTGCCCGCCGCGGCCGCGCCGGCCGCCAGGCCCGCTACCGTGAGCGCGCCGAAAATTACCGATTTTTTCATTTGTACCTCTTCCTGATCTTCCGCCCCGTCGTGCGGTTTTAGCGTTGGCTATTCCATGCCGTATTGCTGTTCTGGAGGAACTCCCCCTCCGGTACGGCGAGTTTGGGCGGAATTGCCGATGAAGGTCAAGGGTCGGTTCCGGATTTTGCCCCGCAACCGGCGCAGGCGGCAAATGGCACCGAATTTCACACAAAAAAAGGGAGTTGGGGTCTTCAGCACATGTCCCAGAATCGCTTGGCGTGAAGAAACGCGGTGCGTTTCACCTCGGAGGATTCATGGGCCTCATCGTCGCGGCCCCACTGCTCTTCCTGCCATAATTCATCGAGCCGCGAGAGCCGCCAGATGTCGTCGGCGTCGCGCCAGCCCTGCGCCACAGCGAACCCCAGCACCAGAGATCCCGACAGGCTGACGAGATCGTGAAAGGCGGTCAGGCGAAAGTTGTCCAGCGCATGCACCTGTGCGGCCAGCCGCGCCAGCCCGTCCGGGTTCTGCGGCGCATGGATCACGCCGGCGCGTGTTTTCAGCCGGACCCCCAGCGCGGTTTCCGCCCAGTCCAGCACCGGATCCCATTCGTCGGCCTGGCGCGCGGCCAGTTCGGCCGGGCTGGCCGCGCGATAACACAGCAGATCGGCATCGCCATAGGCGGCCAGCATGTCGGCCACCTCGGCGTGTTGCGGCTGCACCTTGTCCAGCGCCGAATTGACCGACCGTGTCACCGGCATCGACAGCGGGTCGATGCTGTCCTGCTGCGCATCCCATTCCGACGCAACCGCTTCGGCCATCGGGCGCGTCGGCAACACCAGCGCGGTCTTGCCCGGCGTGCGGATGCCGCGACCGTCCAGATGCACGGCAAACCCGCCGTCCGTCTCGGCGACGGTGGCCGCCGTCCAGAACCGCTTGGCCTTCCATTCGCTCATTGCCGTACCGTCCAGATGTCGTCGAGCGCCCGGGGCAGCGCCTCGAAATCCCCGATCACCCGATCCGCGGCGGCCAGCGCCGACGCCGGGTGATAGCCCCAGTCGACACCGATCGCCCCGACCCGCGCCGCGCGGGCCATGTCCATGTCGAAACTCGTATCCCCGATCATCACCGTGGCCTCGGGTCCGACCCCGGCCTCGGCCATCGCCGCCTCGATCATCGACGGGTGCGGTTTCGACGGGTGGTGATCCGCCACCTGGGTGGTGGTAAAGACCCCGTCCAGCCCGTGCGCCCCGATCAGCGCCGTCAGCCCACGTGCGGATTTGCCCGTGGCAATGCCCAGAATGTTCTCGGGCGCCTCGGCCAGCCGTTCCAACGCGGCGCGCGCGCCGGGAAACAGCGGCGGCAGATCGCCCCGCTCACGCTCTGCCTTGAAACTGTCGCGATAGGCTTCGGCCAATCGCGCGTGGCAGGACTGATCCCGGTCCGGCACCAGTCGCGCCATCGCGACATCGAGCGAAAGGCCGACGATCCCCAGCAGTGCCGCGCGGGGCGGCAATGGCATGTCGAGCGCCGCAAAGGCGGCCGTCATCGCCGCGACAATGCTGTTCTGGCTGTCCACCAGCGTGCCGTCCACGTCAAAGATGATCAGGCGAAGCGGCACGCTCATGCGTCGTCCTCGAACGGGTCGTCGGGCACATCCGCCGGCTTCCACTGGAACAGGTCCCAGGTGCGGGCCATATGCTCGGGCAGCGGCGCGGTGAGGTGGAGCATCGCCCCGGTCACCGGGTGCTTCAGCCGCAGCGACCGCGCGTGCAGGTGCAGCTTGCGGCTGACATCGCCGCCCAGTTGCGCGCCCCAGCCATCGCCCAGATTATCCTGCCCCGACCCGCCGTATTTACCGTCGCCCACAATTGGATGGCCCAGCTCGGCCATATGCGCGCGCAGCTGATGGGTCCGCCCGGTCACCGGGATCAGCGCCATCCACGCCGCCCGCCGCGCCGCCGCCTCGAGCACGGCGTATTCCGTGACCGCGCGTTTTGCGCCGGGCGTGCTGTCGATGTCGCGCGGATGGATGCAATGCATTCTCTCACCCTCACCGCCGCGCCCGTGGCCGGGCGCCTTGACCAGCCCGGTGCGGATTTCACCCATCTTGGGATGCGGCACCCCCGCGACGGCCGCCCAGTATATCTTGCGCGCGGCCCGGTGCCGGAAGGATGCAGTCAGCCCGGCTGCTACGGCACGGCTGCGCGCCAACAGCAACACGCCCGACGTATCTTTGTCGAGCCGGTGCACGAGGCGGGGTTTTTCATCCAACCCGAACCGCAACGCATCGGCCAGCCCGTCCACATGCCGGCGCTGACCGCTGCCGCCCTGCACCGGCAGGCCCGGCGGTTTGTTCAGCGCCAGAATGTGATCGTCGCGATAGATCACGCAGGACCGGATCATCGCGGCATCGCTCTCCGAGATCTCCGACCGCGCGGATGCGGGACGATCATCGGCCTCGGGCAGCGGGGGCAGGCGAACGCTCTGCCCCTCTTCCAGCCGGGCGCTGGCCTTTACCCGCCCGCCATCGACGCGCAATTCGCCCTTGCGGCACATCTTTTCGATGCGGCCCTGCCCGACATGGGGAAACCGCCGCCGCAGCCAGCGGTCCACACGCTGTCCGGCCTCGTCCCCGGTGACGGTGACAGTCTTCACACCGCTCATGCGAATACCCCCCGCGCGACCCAGAGACCCAGCATCAGCCCGCCCACCGACAACAGCACCGACAGCAGAATATAGAGCCCCGCCTGCCCATGAGCACCGCGTTCGATCAGCGTTACCGTTTCCAGCGAGAAGGCCGAAAAGGTGGTGAACCCACCCAGAAACCCGGTCATGATCAACGGGCTGTAATGCGTCAGCCCGCGCTGTGCCGCGAGAACGACAAAAACCCCCATCAGAAACGACCCGATCACGTTCACCGTGATGATCGCAATCGGAAAATCGTGGTGGCCGAACTGCCGCACCACCGCCAGCCCGGTGAGATAGCGCAGCGCAGCGCCGACCGCGCCGCCCAGCGCCACATGAAATACCGTTGAAATCATGGCGGGTCTCTCGCGCGGGACGCCCGCAAAGTCAAGCGGGGTGGGGCCCGCGCTCAGCGCTGGCGTTTCTCGCGCAGCCGGGCAAAGTAATCCAGCCGCTTTTTCAGATCGCGTTCGAACCCGCGCTCGACCGGGCTGTACAGCACCGGGCGCTTCACCCCCTCGGGAAAATAGTTCTGCCCGGAAAACCCGTCTTCGGCGTCGTGGTCGTAATCGTACCCCGCGCCATAGCCCTGATCCTTCATCAGGCCGGTCGGCGCGTTGAGGATATGTTTCGGTGGCATTTCCGACCCGGTCTTCTTTGCCAGTTTCGCCGCCGCCTTGAATGCCACATAGCCCGCATTCGATTTGGGCGCCAACGCAAGGTAGATAACAGCCTGCCCCAGCGCCAGTTCACCCTCGGGGCTGCCGAGCCGTTCGTAGCTCTCCCACGCCTGCAGGCAGATCGCCTGCGCCTGCGGATCGGCCAGTCCGATATCCTCGACCGCCATGCGCGTGATCCGCCGCGCCAGATACCGCGGGTCCTCGCCCCCGGCCAGCATCCGCGCCAGCCAGTAGAGCGCCGCGTCCGGGTCCGACCCGCGCACCGATTTGTGCAGTGCCGAGATCAGATTGTAATGCTCGTCGCCACCCTTGTCGTATTTCGCTGCCCGCCGCATCAGCCGCGTGGTCAGCGCCTCGGTATCCAGCTTGGTCTCGGACTTCCACGCCGCGACCTGTTCGATCAGGTTCAGCAGCGCCCGCCCGTCGCCATCGGCCATTTCGATTAGCGCATCGCGTGCGGCGCCCGTCAGCGGCAGCACCGCCCCCAGTTCCTTTTCCGCCCGCTGCGCCAGCCGTTCGAGATCGGCGGGCGACAGGCGTTCCAGCACCAGTACCTGCGCACGGCTGAGCAACGCGGCGTTCAGTTCAAAGGACGGATTCTCGGTCGTCGCGCCCACCAGCAGGATGGTGCCGTCTTCCATATGCGGCAGGAATCCGTCCTGCTGTGCCTTGTTGAAACGGTGGATCTCGTCGACGAACAACAGCGTCCCCTGCCCGTTGCCGCGCCGCATCCGCGCGGCCTCGAACACCTTGCGCAGTTCGGGCACGCCGGTGAAGATCGCGCTGATCTGCACGAAATGCAGGTCGCTTTCATCGGCCAGAAGCCGGGCGATGGTGGTCTTGCCCACACCCGGCGGCCCCCACAGGATCAGCGAGGACAGGCTGCCCGCATCCAGCATCGCGCCCAGCGGCGCGTCGGGTCCCAATACCTGGTCCTGCCCGATCACCTCGGCCAGCCGGGCCGGGCGCAGCCGGTCCGCTAACGGTCGCGGCGTGGTGGCAGGCGCCGGTTCGCCGGGGCTGTCGAACAGATCCGCCATGGGCGTCAGAGCCGGAAGCGCAGGCTGACGCGCTTGCCCCGGCGTTCGAGTTCGATCAGCAGTCGGCGGCCCGGTCGCGTCAGCAGCGTGCGCACATCCTCGCTGGTAATGACGACAGTTCCGTTGATCGCCAGCACCACGTCCCCGTCCCGCAGGCCGGCCCGCCCGCCGGCCGGGCCGGTATCGGTGACGACGACGCCCCCGGTCGACAACGGCAGACCCAGCCGTGCGATCACCGCGGGGTTGGCCTGCGCCACGGTAATGCCGGGCAATACGGTATCGTCGCCCAAGGTGATTTCACGCGCGGGCGGGTCGTCAGGGGCGGCGATCATGGCCACGGCGATCTCATCCTCGTCGCCACCGCGCAGACGGGTGACCTGCGCCTGATTGCCGATGCCGGCCACGGTCATGCGGAAAATCATCTCGGCGGGCGTGTTCACCGGCTGACCATCGACGCGGGTGATCACGTCACCCACCGCAAACCCGGCCTCGGCAAAGGGGCTGGAGGGATGCAGGTCGGAGATCACCATGCCTTCGGGCACTGCCTGACCGAATCCTTCGGCCAACCCGGCATCGACCGGTTGACCCGTCATGCCCGCCCAGGGACGTTCGAACCGGTCGCGCCCATCGCGGGCCTGTTCGACGAACTCGGCAACCAGATTCGCCGGAATCGCAAAGCCGATACCGTTCGATCCGCCCGAGCGCGACAGGATCGAGGTGTTGATACCAATCAGATCACCATTCACGTCGATCAGCGCGCCCCCGGAATTGCCCGGGTTGATCGGCGCGTCGGTCTGGATGAAATAGCCGCGTGCCTGCCCGGTGGCCATGCCGGTCCGCGCCAGCCCCGAAACGATCCCCGAACTGACCGTCTGCCCCACGCCGAACGGGTTGCCGATGGCCAGCGCCAGTTCGCCCACCTCGACATGATCGGAATCGCGCAGGTTCAGGAACGGCAGGTCCTCGGCCTGTTCCAGTTGCAGGATCGCCAGATCGGCCTCTTCGTCGCCCAGCACCACGGTGGCGGCATATTCGCGGCGATCCGTCGTGACCACGCGAATGTCGGTGGCCATGCCAACCACATGGTAGTTCGATACCACGATCCCGTCCGCCGACAGGATCACCCCCGACCCGAGCGAATTCTGCACCCGCGACCGGGGCGTACCGAACCCGCGAAAGAACTCGCTGAAGAACGGATCGTCCATGAACGGATTGCGGCGGGTTTCGACCACACGGCGGGCATAAATGTTGACCACCGCCGGCGACGCCTGCTTCACCAGCGGCGCAAAACCCAGCGCAATCTCGGCCCGGTTCTCGGGTACGCGCGTTTCGGCACCTGCCGGCAGGGCGAGACAAAGGAGGGCGGCAATGAGGGCGGCGCGGATCATCGGTTCTCCGGTTCTGTTTCGCCCGAGGATATGAGCCGCACGCCGCGCGATTGCAAGCGCGGCCCGGAAATGAAAACCCCCGCCCTGATGGGCGGGGGTGATGAATTCAGCGCGTGTGCCGGAACTTATTCGTCTTCGGCGTCTTCAGCGGCGACGCGGGCCTTGTCTGCGGCACCCTTCGCATCGACGTCGCGATCAACGAATTCGATGATCGCCATCGGCGCCATATCGCCATAGCGGAAGCCTGCCTTGAGGATGCGCACATAGCCACCCTGACGGTCGGCATAGCGCGGGCCGAGCACGTCAAAGAGCTTGGCCACGTCCTTGTCTTCCTTCAGCCGTGCCGCGGCCTGGCGACGGGCGTGCAGGTCGCCGCGCTTGGCCAGCGTGATCAGCTTTTCGACAACCGGGCGCAGTTCCTTGGCCTTGGGCAGGGTGGTCTTGATCTGCTCATGTTCGATGAGCGAGCCGGCCATGTTCGCAAACAGCGCCTTGCGGTGCTCGTGCGTGCGGTTCAGGCGGCGGTATCCTCGTGCGTGACGCATGGTTTCAATCCTTCTTTGTCATTTTGCTTTGTCCGGGGGCCGGTGCGCGCCGGCCCCTCACCTTGGGGCATCATTGCCCGGGGTTCGTGTAGGATGGGGTTGAACCCCATCCTACGGGTTCAGAACGAGTCCTCGAATTTCTTGGCGAGGTCCTCGATATTGTCGGGCGGCCAGTCCTCGACATCCATGCCCAGGTGCAGGCCCATGCCCGACAGCACTTCCTTGATCTCGTTGAGCGACTTGCGGCCAAAGTTCGGAGTCCGCAGCATTTCGGCCTCGGTTTTCTGGATCAGGTCGCCGATATAGACGATGTTGTCGTTCTTCAGGCAGTTTGCCGAACGGACCGACAGTTCCAGCTCGTCCACCTTCTTCAGCAGCAGCGGGTTGAACTCCAGCCCGTCATCGTCGTCCTGGCGGGCGGCGTTTTCGGGTTCGTCGAAGTTCACGAAGATCGACAGCTGATCCTGCAGGATGCGCGCGGCAAAGGCGACGGCATCGTCCGGCGTGATCGCACCGTCGGTTTCCACCTTCATCGTCAGCTTGTCATAGTCCAGCACCTGGCCCTCGCGGGTGGGCTGCACATCATAGCTGACCCGCTTGACCGGCGAATAGATCGCGTCGATCGGGATCAGACCGATGGGGGCGTCCTCGGGCTTGTTCTTTTCAGCCGAGACATAGCCCTTGCCGGTATTGACGGTCAGCTCCATGTAGAGGTCCGCGCCGTCATCCAGGTGACAGACCACGTGGTCGGGGTTCAGAACCTCGATGCCCGCGCTTTCGCTGATGTCGGCAGCGGTCACAACCGCCGGCCCCTTGGCCGAGATGGTCAGGCGCTTGGGGCCTTCGACCTCCATCCGCAGGCTCACGCCCTTGAGGTTGAGGATGATGTCGGTGACGTCCTCGCGCACACCGGCGACCGAGGAGAATTCATGCAACACGTTGTCGATCTGCACCGAGGTGATGGCCGCGCCCTGCAGCGAGCTCATCAGGATACGGCGCAGGGCGTTGCCCAGGGTCAGGCCGAAACCGCGTTCCAGCGGTTCGGCAACCACGGTTGCCTGACGTGCGGGATCGTTGCCGGGCTTGACGTCAAGCTGCGTGGGCTTGATCAGTTCCTGCCAGTTCTTATGGATCATGTGTGCCTCCATTCCTGTCCGCGCCCCATGTCCGGGAAGGCGCGAACGCCCGAGGTTTTGAATGACGTATCGGGGCCGCGCGCGATGCGGCGGCCCCGAAAGCAGTCGGTTCCAATCAGACCCGGCGACGCTTCGGCGGGCGACAGCCGTTATGGGCGATCGGGGTCACGTCACGGATCGAGGTGATATTGAACCCCACGGCCGCGAGCGCGCGCAGCGCGCTTTCACGGCCCGAACCGGGCCCCTGCACTTCGACCTCCAGCGTCTTTACGCCATGTTCCTGTGCCTTGCGGCCGGCGTCTTCGGCGGCCAGCTGCGCGGCATAGGGGGTCGATTTGCGCGAGCCCTTGAAGCCCATGGTGCCGGCGGACGACCACGAGATCGCGTTGCCCTGCACGTCCGAGATCAGGATCTTGGTGTTGTTGAACGAAGAATTCACATGCGCCACGCCGGTGGCGATGTTCTTGGAGACCTTTTTCTTGCCTCCGCGGCGGGTATCGCGTGCCATCGGTGCGTCTCCTTATTTCTTCTTGCCGGCGATCGGCTTCGCCGGGCCCTTGCGGGTACGGGCGTTGGTGTGGGTACGCTGGCCGCGAACCGGCAGGTTGCGGCGGTGGCGCAGACCACGATAGCAACCCAGGTCCATCAGGCGTTTGATGTTCATCTGCACTTCGCGGCGCAGGTCGCCTTCGACGGAATAGTTGGCGTCGATATGTTCGCGGATCTGCAGAACTTCGGCGTCGCTCAGCTCATTGACCCGGCGGGCATGGTCGATACCGACCGCGTCGCAGATGGCCTTGGCCGAGGTGTTGCCGATTCCGGTGATATAGGTGAGGGCGATGGGCACCCGTTTGGCAGTCGGGATGTTTACGCCGGCAATACGTGCCACGTGTCACTTTCCTTTCGTTGCGGTTCCGTAGCTCCAGAACCTTTTTTCACAACGCTTGGGCCTTGGCAGTGCCGCCAGCGGGCCGCAGCATTTCATGAGGTGATCCTGCCGGGCGAACGAATCCGACCCCCGGCAAGGCGATTCCCCTGCGGGATGGGGGTCGATAAGGGGATTTTCCCGGCGCGTCAAGCCCCGGCGGGCACGGCGTCCAGCGCGGCGGCGATCGCGGCCTGCACTTCGTCGATCTCGCCCAGCCCGTTCACCTTCGCCAGTTTACCCTTGGCGTGGTAATAGCCGATCAGCGGCGAGGTCTTCTTGTAGTACTCCATCAGGCGGTTGCGCAGCGATTCCTCGTTGTCATCCGCCCGGCGCTTGAATTCGGTGCCACCGCAATTGGCGCATTTGCCATCTGCCGGGATCGGCTTGGACAGGTCGTTATAGACCTCCCCGCAACTGGCACAGGTCGACCGCGCAGTGATCCGCGCGACCAGCGCGGTATCGTCGACATCCATCTCGATCACGGCGTCGAGACTCTGGCCGGTGGCGTCGAGTAGCTCGCCCAGGGCGTCGGCCTGGGCCAACGTGCGCGGGAAGCCATCGAAGATAAACCCGCCGCCATTGGCGCCATCGAGTTTTTCGCGGATCAGGCCGATCACGATCTCGTCGGTCACCAGATCGCCACGGGCCATCACCTCGGCCACGACCTTGCCCATCTCGGATCCGCTTTCACGGGCCTCGCGCAACATGTCCCCGGTGGACAACTGCACCATGCCGCGGCCTTCGACCAGATGGCGTGCCTGGGTGCCCTTGCCCGCACCCGGCGGGCCCAACAATATGATATTCATCGACGCGCCGGCCCTTTTCTGCCCCGTTTCCGTCCACCCTTGCCGCGCAGTTGCGACTTCTCGATCAACCCTTCGTACTGATGCGCCAGAAGATGGCTCTGCACCTGCTGGATCGTATCCATGGTCACGCTGACCACGATCAGCACCGAGGTGCCGCCGAAATAGAACGGAATGGCAAACTGTCCGCGCAGGATTTCCGGCAGCAGACAGACCGCCGCCAGATAGGCTGCACCGAGCACCAGCACGCGGTTGACGACATATTCGAGATAT
>CAYGNB010000097.1:0-10155 GCA_964351135.1 uncultured Rhodobacterales bacterium
AGCGCGGCATCGGCCAGCGCCGCCTTGCGCGCGGACAGGGCCGAGTTGAGTTCGTTTTTCAGCGCGTTCAGCGCGGGGCCGGCCACCTGCCGCTCTTCGGGCGTCATCCGGCCCAGTTCGCGCATCTTCAGCGACACCTCGCCCTTTTTGCCCACGGCGGCAACGCGGATCGCCTCGAGCGCGTCCTCGTCCGCCGCGTCGGCGATCTGGCTCAGGTATCTGGCTTTCAGATCGTCCATGACAATCCTCCGAAATGGGCCCCGGTTGGTCCGTGACCTGCTAGCCGCCCCGCCGGGCGATTGCAAGCAGGCGGCCACGGGCGTGGACGCGGCGCAGGGCCGCCGATAGGGTGGCGCCATATCGTGGAGAGGGAGGAAACGATGGCAGCACTTCAGGCGGTTCTGGATGACGCCGTGGCGGCGGGCAAGGTGCCCTTTGCCGTGGGCATGGTCGGCAATGCTGACGGCATAACTTTCAGCGGCGCGGCGGGCGAGGCGGCACCGGGCCGCGCGGCGGCCGAGGATACCGCGTTCCGCATCTTTTCGATGACCAAGGCGATCGGGTCGGTGGCGGCGATGATCCTGCTGGACCGGGGCAAGCTGGACATGGAAACGCCGGTCGGCGACGTGCTGCCCGAGTGGAACGACCTGCAGGTGCTCGACGGCTGGGACGGCGACACGCCGGTGATGCGGCCGCAGAAAACCGTGGCCACCGTCCGCAACCTCGCCACCCATACCAGTGGGATTGAATACGAGTTCTGGAACCCGGACGTGCCGCGATATCTCGAGGCGACCGGCGGGCAGACCGTGCTGAGCGGCAAGCTGGCGTCTTTGAGGTATCCGCTGACCTTCGATCCGGGCACCCGCTGGGGCTATGGCCTGTCGATCGACTGGCTGGGCCGCATGGTCGAGGCGGTGGACGGCCGCAGCATCGACGTCTTCTGCCAGCAGGAGATCTTTGACCCGCTGGGCATGGGTGATACCGCCTTTGAGCCGGACGCACTGACGGACCGGCTGGCGCAGGTGTCGATGCGGGGGCCGGATGGCGCATTCGTGCCCTTCGAACTGGCCCCGCCGCCGAAACCGGAATTCTACGGCATGGGGCACGCGCTTTATTCCACCGCGCCGGATTACATGCGGTTCCTGCGGATGGTGCTGAACATGGGGCAGCTGGATGGCGAACGCGTGCTGAGCGAACCGGCCGTGGCCGAGATGCTGGCCGATCAGATGCATGGGCTGACCTTCCAGAACATGCACACGGCGGCCCCGGCGGTCAGCGCGGATGTCGAATTGCCGCCCGGCACCACCCACAGCTTTGCCTTTGTGCGCTTCGAAGCCGATCAGCCCGGCAAACGCCGCGCCGGGTCGCAGGGATGGGCCGGGGTCTGCAACACCCATTACTGGTTCGATCCGACCAGCGATGTGGCCGCCGTGATCATGACCCAATCGCTGCCCTTCGTCGAACCGCCGCTGCATGAAGCCTACGACGCCTATGAACGCGCGGTCTATGCCGGGCTCTGACGGGTGAACGACGCCCCGCCCCGCCGCCAATGGCTGATCCTGTTGGGGCTGTGTCTGGGCGTTTGCGTCACCAATGGCTTTGCCCGGTTCGCCTATGGGCTGATCCTGCCTGCGATGAAGGCCGAACTGGGCTGGACCTATGCGCAGGCGGGGTGGCTGAACACGGCGAACGCGCTGGGCTATCTCGCGGGTGCGGTGCTGACCATGGTGCTGATCGGCCGGGTCAGCGCGTCGCGTCTGTTCAGCATCGGGTTGGTGTCAACCGCCGTGGCGCTGCTGGCGACAGGGCTGGATGACGGGTTGTGGTGGCAGACGCTGTGGCGTGTGGCGGCGGGTGTGTTGGGGGCGCTGTCCTTTTCCACCGCCGGCGCGCTGACCGCGCAGTTGTTCCGCAACGACCTGCGCCGCAACGCGCTGGCCATTGCGCTGCTGTTCGGGTTCGGAGGCGGGTTGGGCATCGTGCTGGCGGGGATGGCGCTGCCGCTGATGATCGGCCGGTTCGGCAACGAATCCTGGCCCTGGGCCTGGATCCTTGTCGGTGCGACCAGCGCCGCCTTTGTGCCGCTCGGGCTCTGGGCGGCGGAACAGCTGCGGCCGCCGGTGCCCAAACCGGTGACTGCGCCGCCGCTGCCGGTACGGCGGATGCTGCCCGAGATGGCCGGTTATGCCGGGTTCGGGATGGGGTACATCGTCTATCTGACCTTTCTCGGCGCGTGGATGGCCGACCGGCTGTTTTCACCGCCGGTGATCGCGCTGACCTGGGCGATGCTGGGGATCTGCATCTGTCTGTCGCCGTTCTTGTGGCGGCCGGTCTTTGCCCGTTTCGCGGGTGGCGTGCCGCTGGCGCTGATCCTGACCGGGATCGCCGCCGGATCGGCGCTGCCGGTGATCTGGCCCACCGGCCTCGGGCTGGCGCTGTCGGCGCTGGTGTTCGGATCGGCGGTGTTCATGGCCCCCGGCGCGGTGACCAACTTTACCCGTCACAACCTGCCGCCCGAAGCCTGGGGCGCGGCGATCAGCCTCTACACGGTGGTGTTTGCCAGCGCCCAGATTGTCGGGCCTTATGCGGCGGGGCTGCTGGGCGATCTGACGGGCAGTATCGGCAATGGCCTGCTGGTTGCCGCCGGAGTATTGGTTGCCGGTGCCGTTGTCGCGCTGCTGCAGCGGCCCCTGACCGCGCCCTGAGATCATGGGCATGATATCCGGCAATCGCCGCCATCGCGCTGCAACGAAAAAGGCCGCCCCAACGGGACGGCCCTGAAAATTCGGTATGTGCCTTGTTCAGGCGACCAGCGCGCCCTTGGCCTTTTCGACGATCGCGCCGAAGGCTTCGGGTTCGTGCACGGCCAGATCGGCCAGCACCTTGCGGTCCACCTCGATGCCGGCCAGGCTCAGGCCGTTGATGAAGCGCGAATAGGTCAGTGCTTCGTCATGGGCGCGGACGGCGGCGTTGATCCGCTGGATCCACAGCGCGCGGAAGTTGCGCTTGCGCTGCTTGCGGTCGCGGGTTGCATATTGGTTGGCCTTGTCGACGGCCTGACGGGCCACCTTGAAGGTGTTCTTGCGGCGGCCATAGTAACCTTTGGCGGCCTTGACCACTTTCTTGTGGCGGGCGTGGGTCGTGGTTCCACCTTTGACGCGGGACATGTGCGTATCTCCTCTTAGCGGTCGTAGGGCATGTAGCCCTTGACGATCTTGGCGTCGGGGGCGGACAGGGTGGTGGTGCCGCGGGCGTCGCGGATGAACTTCTTGGTCCGCTTGATCATGCCGTGGCGCTTGCCGGCCTGGGCCGACAGGACCTTACCGGTTCCAGTCACCTTAAAGCGCTTCTTGGCGCTCGATTTGGTCTTCATCTTGGGCATTTCCGTCTCCTGTTCGTCGGGTTCGGTTAACGCACGACTCGGCATGCCACTTGGGCCGGTCGCACGGTCAGATGGGCCGTTTACGCAATGAATAGCGGGCGCGCAAGCGATTTTTCAGGGCAGGGTCAGTGCAGGATCTGGCCGATGCCGGCAAAGAACGCGTCCGGGATCTCGGACAGGGTCAACCCGCCCGGAACGGTGCGCAGCGCATACCAGGTCAACAGGCCCGCCGCCAGCGCGACCAGTGCCGTGGTGCGCGGTGGACGCCGAGCGGCGAGATCGGAAAAGGCCGACGGGATCACCAGCGCGGCGAGGACCAGTCCGATTACGAGCGCGATTTCCGGGGTCATGGGGGGCTCCGCAGCGATTCGCCCCAGAATAGGACGAATCCGGTGCCCGCAGAATCGGTTTCCGTAAACGTCGCTAACGGTGCATTGCGCAGGTCAGTCCGAGTCGGTCGGGTAGATCAGCCGTTCGTCGCAGGGCGCGACCCGCAGGATATTCGTCGTGCCGGGCACGTTGTATGGCACCCCGGCGGTGATCACGATCTGGTCGGTTTCGGTGGCGAAGCCGCCTGCGCGCGCGGCGCGGGTGGCGTTGATAACCGCTGTCTTGAACCGGTCCATTTCGCCCGCCATCACGCAGTTGCAGCCCCAGCTCAGGCACAGCCGCCGGGCGGTGCCGCGCAGGCTGGTCAGGGCGATGATCGGCACGCCGGGGCGTTCCCGTGCGGTCAGCAACGCGGTGGTGCCGCTCTGGGTATAGCAGCAGATCGCCTTGATATCGGTCTTTTCCGCGATTTCGCGGGCGGCGGCCACGATGGCATCGGCCACGGTGTCGCCCTTGGCGGAGCGTGACGAGGCGATGATCTGGGTATAGTTCGGGTCGGTTTCGACTTCGGCGGCGACCTTGTCCATGGTTTCCACCGCCTCGACCGGATAGTTGCCGGCGGCCGATTCGGCGCTGAGCATCACCGCGTCCGCGCCTTCGTAGATGGCGGTGGCAACGTCGGACACCTCGGCGCGGGTCGGCATCGGGCTTTCGATCATGCTTTCGAGCATCTGGGTGGCCACGATCACCGGCTTGGCGGCGGCACGGCAGCGGCGCACCAGCCGTTTCTGGATCGGTGGCACCGCCTGAACCGGCAGTTCGACGCCCAGATCGCCACGGGCGACCATGATCCCGTCGGAGGCCTCGAGGATCTCGTCGAAACTGTCCACCGCCGCGGGCTTTTCGATCTTCGACAGGATCGCGGCCCGCCCGGCGGCCAGTTCGCGCGCCTCGCGCACATCCGCCGCACGCTGGACAAAGGACAGCGCCAGCCAGTCGACGCCCAGCCCGCAGACAAACTCCAGATCGGCGCGGTCCTTTTCGGACAGCGCCGCCAGCGGCAGCACCGCGTCGGGCACGTTCACGCCTTTGCGGTCGGAAATCGCGCCGCCTGCGATCGCCTCGCAATCGGCGAAATCATCGCCGCAGTTCACGACCTTCAGACGGATCTTGCCATCGTTCACCAGCAAGGTCGCGCCGGGGCTCAGCGCGGCAAAGATCTCGGGATGCGGCAGCTGGACGCGGTTCGCATCGCCCGGAGCCTCGTCGAGGTCGAGCCGGAAGGACGCGCCATCGGCCAGGTCATGGGGCCCCTGGGCGAACTGCCCCACCCGCAGTTTCGGCCCCTGCAGGTCCGCGAGGATCGCAATCGGGCTGTTCAGGTCCTCTTCGACCTGACGAATGATTCGATGCCGGCTGGCGATGTCTTCATGGGTGCCATGGCTCATGTTCAAGCGGAACACATCGGCGCCCGCCTCGTGCAGCGCCCGGATGACATCGTAGGTGGACGATGCCGGGCCCAGTGTGGCCACGATCTTGACGTTGCGCTCTCTTCTCATTCGTTTCATCCCTTCGGTCCGCATGGTGGCGGATTGTTACCGCAAACACGGCTGTTCCGCTTATGGCCCAATTCCCATTGGCGGACAACTGGCCTATTGGTTCGGGCAACAACATCACAGGCACATGACGTATTCCCCCTGCTACCTGATCGGAGAGAACCGCCCCGGCCGCTGGCTGATCACCTGCGATCACGCCACCAACAGCGTGCCGCCACAGATCGCCGACGGCGATCTGGGCCTGCCGCACGAAGACATGGAGCGCCACATCGCCTATGACGTGGGCGCCTGGGGCGTGGCGCAGCATCTGGCGCAGCTGCTGGACGCGCCGGCGGCCGCGGCCAACTTCTCGCGACTCGTGATCGACCCCAACCGGGGCGAGGACGACCCGACACTGGTGATGAAGCTCTATGACGGGTCGATCATTCCGGCCAACCGTGACGCGGACCGGGCCGAGGTCGAACGGCGCCTGAACCTGTGCTATCGCCCTTACCACGAAACCCTTGCGCGGATGGCGGCGTTGCCCCACGCGGTGATCGTGTCTGTCCATTCCTTCACCCGGCAACTGCGGGGGCGCGATCCCCGCCCCTGGCATATCGGGGTGCTGCATACCGACGACGAACGGTTCTCGGCCCCGCTGATCGACCGGCTGCGGGCCGAAGACGATCTGTGCGTGGGCGTCAACCAGCCCTATACAGGCTATTTGCCTGGCGATGCGATTGACCGGCACTGCACCGCGCATCACCGGCCCAACGTGCTGATCGAACTGCGCAACGACCTGATCGCCGACCATGAGGGCCAGAAATACTGGGCCGGTCGGCTGGCGGTGATGCTGCAGGATGCGCTGGGCGCCTCGGGGCTGTGACCCCGGCGTGACCGGATGTGGCGTTGCCTTGCTGCGCGCGGATTGCTACCCAAGGGAACGGTCGCAGTTCCGGCCGCAGCGGAGCCTGACATGGACAAGCAAACCCAGACCGAACTCGAAGCCGCAGCCTTTCGCCGGCTGCGCAAGCACCTGATGGACGACCGGTCCGACGTGCAGAATATCGACCTGATGAATCTGGCCGGTTTCTGCCGCAACTGCCTGTCGCGCTGGTATCAGGAGGCCGCCAACGATCGCGGTATCGACATGGACAAGGCGCAGGCGCGCGAAATCTTCTACGGCATGCCCTATGATGACTGGAAGACGGCGTTCCAGACCGAGGCCAGCGCCGCGCAGCAGGCGGATTTTGAAGTTTCGTTCCGCGAAAACGTCACGAATAAGAAGTAATTCACCATTGAATCCCGCCAATTAGCCGGGAAAGTGGCGCTGGTTCAACCAGCGAGGCCACCGATGTTCCTTCACCGCATTCGCACGGGCGCCCGCACCGCCACGCCGGTGCCGATCCTGCTGTCCCTGTTCCTGTCCTTTTTCGGATTCGCCCCGGTCCTGATGCGGTTCGTCACGGCACCGCTGCGATTTTACCGCCTGACCCGCGATCCTGACACCCGGCAGGAAATGGTCAATCTCTTCGCGTGGTCGCTGCTGATCCAGTATGTGGTCGGCACGTCGTTCTACAACCCGTCCTTCGCCTCGGATGAAACCCGGCAACAGGGTGTGTTCGCGGTGCTGGAGGCGGCGCAAAACCCGGTCTTTGCCGAGGTGCTGGTACTGTTCTGGCTGGTGCTGTTGCTGCTGCCGGCCTGGCCCACGGTGCATTACTGGTCGCGCCAGACCGAGGGCAGTACCGAACCGGCGCAATACTGGGCGCTGATGATCGGATTCGGTGCTTTGAGCAACCTGCTCAACACCGCCTATTACGCGTCGAGCCAGCACCTGCTGCCGCTGCTGACCGCGAACCTGGACAATTCTCAGACCTGGGGCATGGCCCATGTCCACCTGTTCGATGCGCTGGGGGCAGGGTTGACGCTGGTCGCCGCGATCAACCTCTACAGGATCGACCGGCGGCTGACCTGGAAACCCTTCCTGATCGGCGTGGCGATGCTGGCGGTGCTGGGGACCCTGTTCGAAAACGCGATCACGCTGGGGCTGAGCCTGCTCTGGCCCGAGTCCCTGCTGCTGTGGATCATCTGAACCGGGGGCCCCGGTCAGACCGCGGCCTTGCGGCTTTCGTCCAGATAGATTTCGCGCAGCCGTGCGGCGACCGAACCCGGCCGGCCATCGCCCACGGGCTGTCCGTCGATTTCCACCACCGGCATGACAAAGGTGCTGGCCGAGGTAATGAACGCCTCGTCGGCTGCCTTTGCCTCGTCGATCGAGAAACTGCGTTCCTCGACCTCCATCTGCGCCTCGCGGGCGAACCGCAGCACGGCAGCGCGGGTAATCCCGTGCAGGATGTCGTTCGACAGGGCGCGGGTGACGATCTTGCCGCCCTTGACGATATAGGCGTTGTTGCTGGTGCCCTCGGTCACCAGCCCGTCCTCGACCATCCAGGCATCGTCGGCGCCCGCCTTCTTGGCCATCATCTTGCCCAGCGACGGGTAGAGCAGTTGCACGGTCTTGATGTCACGCCGGCCCCAGCGCAGATCCTCGATGCCGATCACCTTGATTCCGACCTGCGCTGCCGGGTTGTCGGCAAGGCCGGGCTTGTTCTGGGTGAACAGCACGATTGTGGGCGGCGTGGTCTTGGGGTCGGGAAAGGCGAAATCGCGGTCGTCCGGGGCGCCACGGGTGATCTGCAGGTATACCATGCCGTCCGCGATGCCGTTACGCGCCACCAGTTCCCGGTGGATGTTCAGCAACTCGTCCTTGGTGACCGGGCTGTCCATGTCCAGTTCACGCAGGCTGCGCTCCAGCCGGACCGCGTGGCCGTCGAAATCGATCAGCTTGCCGTCCAGCACGCTGGTGACTTCATAGACCCCGTCGGCCATCAGGAAACCGCGGTCGAAGATCGACACCCTGGCCTCGTTTTCGGGCAGGTAGTCGCCATTGACGTAAACGGTGCGCATATATGTCCCCTATCCCCAGAGTTCGGGCCGTGGCGGATGAACCCCGGCCGTGTCAAACAGCAACGGTTGCGCGCGGTCTTGGGCCAGAAGCAGCGGGCCGTCAAGGTCCGTCACCAGCGCGCCCTGCGCCAGGATCACCGCCGGCGCCATCGCCAGCGACGATCCGACCATGCAGCCGATCATGATGTCATAACCCTCGGCCCGCGCCGCGTCGCGCAGCGCCAGTGCCTCGGTCAGGCCGCCGGTCTTGTCCAGCTTTATGTTCACCACGTCGTACTTGCCCTTCAGGCCGGGCAGGCTGGCACGGTCATGGCAGCTTTCGTCGGCGCAGACCGGCACCGGGCGCTCCAGCCCCAGAAGCGCGTCATCGTCGCCCGCGGGCAGGGGCTGTTCCACCAGCGCCACGCCCAGCCGCAGCAGATGCGGGGCGAGATCGGCATAGACATCCGCGCTCCAGCCTTCATTGGCATCGACGATGATCTTCGCCTCCGGCGCGCCCGCCCGCACCGCTTCCAGCCGGGGCATGTCGTCGGGCGTGCCCAGCTTGATTTTCAGCAGCGGCCGGTGCGCATTCTCCGCCGCGCTGGCGCGCATCGCGTCGGGCGTGTCCAGCGACAGCGTATAGGCGGTGATCTCGGGGCCCGGTGCGGGCAGCCCGGCCAGATCCCAGGCCCGCTTGCCTGCCCGTTTGGCGTCGAGATCCCACAATGCGCAATCGACCGCGTTGCGTGCGGCGCCCGGCGGCAGCAGCTCTTGCAGTGTGTCCCGGTCGAATTCCTGGGGCAGGCCGGCGATCTGCGCCTCGACCGAGCCCAGCGTTTCGCCGTAGCGGGCATAGGGGACACATTCACCCCAACCGGTCGCATGCCCGTCCCGCAGCGTTACCGTCAGTACCTGCGCCTCGGTCCGCGACCCGCGCGAGATGGTGAACACCTGCGCCAGCGGAAACACGTCTCGCCGAACCTCTACCTGCACACCGCGTCCTTCCTCTTGCCCCAAATATCCCCGCCGGAGGCTCCCGCAACCCGACCTGCGCGCCGCGCTCGATCAGATCGCGGCCAGCGCATCCACCAGGCGCGCCGCACCGTGGCGGAACGGGTCCACCGCGGGCAGGCCCATCCGCTCTTCGACCTCGGCCAGATAGGCGTTGGCCTCGTCTTCGCTCATATGCTGGGTGTTGACCGAGATGCCCACCACCTGGCAGGCCGGGTTGGCCACCCGGGCCAGCGGCAGCGCGGTGTCGCGCAGCGCCTCGAGCGTGGGCACCTCGTAATCCGGCAGGCCGCGCATATGGGCGCGGGTCGGTTCGTGGCTCAGGATCAGCGCGTCGGGCTGGCCGCCATGGATCAGCGCCATGGTCACGCCGGAATAGGACACGTGGAACACCGAACCCTGACCTTCGATGATGTCCCAGTGATCGTCGTCATTGTCCGGGGTCAGCCATTCCACCGACCCGGCCATGAAATCGGCGACCACCGCGTCCAGCGGCACGCCGTCGCCGGTGATCAGGATGCCGGTCTGCCCGGTGGCGCGGAAGGTCGATTTCATGCCCCGTTCACGCATTTCGATGTCCAGCGCCAGCGCGGTATACATCTTGCCGACCGAACAGTCGGTGCCCACCGCCAGCACCCGCTTGCCGCTCCGCTTCACGCCATTGGCGATGGGATAATCGACTTCGGGCACGCGCACGTCATGCAGGCTGCGGCCGGTCGCTTCGGCCACAGCGACCAGATCGGGTTCGTCGCGCAGCAGGTTGTGCAGGCCCGAGGCCAGGTCGAACCCTTCCTCCAGCGCCATGACCAGAACCTTCTTCCACTCCTGGCTGATCACCCCGCCGCGGTTGGCAACGCCGATGACCAGCGTTTTCGCCCCCGCCTCGCGGGCTTCGGTCAGGGTCATGTCGGTCAGGCCCAGATCGGCCTTGCAGCCATCCATCCG
>CAYGNB010000098.1:0-8803 GCA_964351135.1 uncultured Rhodobacterales bacterium
TCTTCGGCCAGTACCTTGCCGGTCAGCATCAGCGCCCAGGTCGAGGCATTGACCAGCGACGAGGTGGAGTGGCCCAGATGGCGGCCCCAGTCGGACGGGGCGATCTTGTCCTCGATCAGCGCGTCGATGGTGTCGGCATCGGGTACCCGCAGCAGTGCTTCGGCCAGGCACATCAGCGCCACGCCTTCGTCGGTGGACAGGCCGTATTCGGCCAGAAACACCTCCATAAGGCCGGGGGCGGTCTGGTCGCGAATGGCGCGTACGAGATCCGCGCCGGCGGCGCAAATCGCGGCGCGATCCTGTGCCGACAGGCCGGCCTGCTCGATCAGGCTTTCGATCACCTGACCTTCGTCGGCATAGGTGCCGGCATCGATGCGAAAGCGTAGCGGCTGAACGGTGTCGGCGGTCATGGCAAACCTCGTGATCTGTCGATTGAATCGGGGCAGGTGTTTCGGGCAGTATATAGCGAACAGATCGGGACAACGGCCCGAATTTCACGATATGGCGATCCGATGGACCAAAAGTTCCAGAGATGACGATGCAAATGGATGGCAGGGATATGGATGAATTCGACCGGTCCATCCTTAGGGTGCTGTCGGAAGAGGGGCGGATATCCATCGCCGATCTCGCGCGCCGGATCGGGCTGTCGAAATCGCCCACGCAGGCGCGGTTGCGGCGGCTGGAGACGAGCGGCATCATCACCGGCTACCGGGCGCTGGTCGATCCGATCCGGCTGGGGCTGGATCACGTCGCCTTTGTCGAGGTGCGGCTGCGCGATACCAGCGAAAAGGCGCTGGCCGCCTTCAATGCCGCAGTGGCCCGGATCGGCGAGATCGAGCAGGCCCATCTGATCGCCGGCAATTTCGATTATCTGATGAAGATCAGAACCCGGTCGATGAACGAATATCGCCGGGTGCTGGCCGAGAAGATTTCGACGCTGCCGCATGTGGCGTCGACCTCGACCTATGTGGCGATGCAGGCGGTCAAGGAAGAGGGCGCACTGGACCCGCCCAGCGACTGGGGCGGGTAGCCGCGGGTGAGGCGCCGCGCGACAATGTGATTTGACCCGGCGCGCTGGTGCCGCAGCATGGGAACATGCGTTGGATCGTCATCATGCTGGGTCTGGCCGCCGCCGGGCTTTCTGGCGGGGCCTCGGCGGACTGTCCGCCGGCCCCCGATCATGGTGAGGCGCTGGCCGGTTTGCTGGCGCAGGCGCGCAGCGCGGATACCGAGGTCGAGGCGAGACAGCTCTTTCCTGACATGTGGGCGCTGTGGGCGGACGCCCCCGACGATCACGCGCAGGCGTTGCTGGATCGCGGCATGACCAACCGGTCGGGGTTCAATTTCCTGGGCGCGTTGCAGGCGTTCGACGCGCTGATCGCCTATTGCCCCGACTATGCCGAAGGCTACAACCAGCGCGCTTTCGTCAATTATCTGCGGCAGGACTTTTCCCGTGCGCTGCCGGATCTGGACCGGGCCATCGCATTGTCGCCCGATCATGTTGCCGCCATCGCCGGGCGGGCGCTGACGCTGCTGGCGCTGGGCCGGACCGATGCGGCGCGGCGGGAACTGGACCGCGCGCTGGCATTGAACCCCTGGTTGCCGGAACGCAGCCTGATCGCCCCGGGCGGGCCGCTGGCGCCCGAGGGGCGCGATATCTGATCACATGCGGACGATTGCGCATGGCCGCGCGGGCGGCTAGACCCTCATTGCCCGGCCCCGGCCGGGCGGCGCGGGCGTGGTGGAACGGTAGACACAAGCGACTTAAAATCGCTAGGGCTTGGCCCGTGCGGGTTCGACTCCCGCCGCCCGCACCATGATCTGGCCGGGACGCTTCCGTCGGCCTGTTTCAGACGCTTCAGCCGCAGGTGCCCTGAGCGCCGGCCGAGCCTTGACCCTTGCTTTGCGGGCGCGTTGGTGGTTCCATGGATGGCAAGGCCGCAAAGGTTGGCAGCCCACGCGGCGCGACGATGTGGATCGATTCCATGCAGGACGACAATCAACCGGACAAGCCGGATGGCTCCGGCAGGCAGGGGTTTTTCACGACTCTCCTGCAGGGGCTCATTCGGGATACGGCAATGCTGTGGATCGCGGTTCTGATCGGAACCGGCCTTGGCGCCATTATCTGCCTCTACTTCGGCGCTCCGCTGATCTTTTCCCTGTTGGGCGGTGTTCTGGTTCTCGCCGTTTATGTCGCCTGGTCCAATCTATAGCGTGAAACGGTCCTCCGGCGCCGCATGATGCCGTTTGCCCAGGCCGTACGGTTCGATCAGAAATCCCAATCCTCGTCTTCCGTCGCCACCGCCTTGCCGATGACATAGGACGACCCCGAGCCGGAAAAGAAATCGTGGTTCTCGTCCGCGTTGGGGGACAGGGCGGACATGATCGCAGGGTTCACCTGGCAGGTTTCGTCGGGAAACAGCGCCTCGAACCCGAGATTTTGCAGCGCCTTGTTGGCATTGTAGTGCAGGAAATGCTTCACATCCTCGGTCAGCCCGAGCGGGTCGTAAAGGCTCTCGGTGTAGCGGCTTTCGATCTCGTAGAGGTCGAACAGCAGCGCAAAGGCGAAATCCTTGATTTCCTGCCGTTCGCTTTCGGACAGGGTTTCCAGCGCGCGCTGGAACTTGTAGCCGATATAGTATCCATGCACCGCCTCGTCGCGGATGATCAGCCGGATCAGGTCGGCGGTGTTGGTCAACTTGGCCCGGCTCGACCAGTGCATCGGCAGGTAGAAACCCGAATAGAACAGGAAGCTTTCCAGGAACACGCTGGCGACCTTTTTCCGCAGCGGGTGCCCGGTTGCATCGTATTCATTCAGGATCAGGTGCGATTTGGCCTGCAGATGTTCATTTTCCGACGACCAGCGGAATGCCTCGTCCACATCCGCCGTCTGGCACAGGGTTGAAAAGACCGACGAATAGCTGCGCGCATGCACGGCCTCCATGAAGGCGATATTGGTGAGCACCGCCTCTTCGTGCGGCGTGATCGCATCCGTCATCAGGGCCGGGGCGCCCACGGTGTTCTGGATCGTGTCCAGCAGGGTCAGCCCGGTGAACACGCGGATCGTCAGCGTCTGTTCCTCGGCGGTCAGTTGCGACCAGCTCTGGATGTCGTTGGACAGCGGCACCTTTTCGGGCAGCCAGAAATTCACCGTCAGGCGGTTCCAGATTTCGAGATCCTTGTCGTCCTGCAGCCGGTTCCAGTTGATGGCGGCGGGAACGGGGCGGGTCTGTTGGGTCAGGTCTTTCATGGCAGCCTCACAGGGAACACGAGACACAGCCCTGCACCTCGGTCCCTTCGAGGGCGAGCTGGCGCAGGCGGATGTAGTAGATGGTCTTGATGCCCTTTTTCCACGCATGAATCTGGGCGCGGTTGATGTCGCGGGTGGTGGCGGTGTCCTTGAAGAACAGCGTCAGCGACAGGCCCTGATCCACATGCCGCGTGGCGGCGGCATAGGTGGCGATGATGGCTTCGGGGCCGATTTCATAGGCATCGCGGTAATAGTCGAGATTGTCGTTGGTCATGTAGGGCGCGGGGTAATAGACGCGGCCGATCTTGCCTTCCTTGCGGATCTCGATCTTTGACGTGATCGGGTGGATCGAACTGGTCGAATTGTTGATGTAGCTGATCGACCCGGTGGGCGGTACCGCCTGAAGGTTGCGGTTATACAACCCGTCCTGCATCACGACCTGCTTCAGCGCGGCCCAGTCGTCGCGATCCGGCACCGCGATGCCGGCGTCATCGAACAGGGTCCGCACCCGGTCGGTTTCGGGCTGCCAATCGGCGTCGGTATAGGCGTCAAAGAACGACCCGTCGGCATATTTCGACCGGTCGAAGCCCTTGAAGGTTTTGCCCTTTTCCCGCGCAAGCGCGTTCGACGCCCGCAGGCAGTGATACAAAACCGTGCAGAAATAGATACTGGTGAAATTCAGTGCCTCGGCGCTGCCGTAGTGGATGTGTTCACGGGCGAGATACCCGTGCAGGTTCATCTGGCCCAGCCCGATTGCATGGCTTTCGTCATTGCCCTTGCGGATCGACGGCACGCTGTCGATCGCGCTCATCTCGGATACCGCGCTGAGCGCGCGGATCGCGGTTTCCACGGTTTGCCCCAGATTGCCGCCATCCATGCTGCGGGCGATGTTCAGGCTGCCCAGGTTGCAGGAAATGTCGGTGCCCATATGGGCATAGCTGAGATCGTCGTTGAATTCGGACGCTTCGTTCACCTGCAGGATTTCCGAACACAGGTTGGACATGGTGATGCGCCCGTCGATGGGGTTGGCGCGGTTCACCGTGTCCTCGAACATCACATAGGGATAGCCGCTCTCGAACTGGATCTCGGCGATTGTCTGAAAGAACTGCCGCGCGCCAACCTTGGATTTGTGGATGCGCGGATCGTCCACCATCTCGTGATATTTCTCGGTCACCGAGATGTCGGAAAAGGCGCAGCCATAGACCTTTTCCACGTCATGGGGCGAAAACAGGTACATGTCCTCGTTCCGCTTGGCCAGTTCAAAGGTGATGTCGGGGATCACCACGCCGAGGCTGAGCGTCTTGATGCGGATCTTTTCATCCGCATTCTCGCGTTTGGTATCGAGAAACCGCATGATGTCGGGGTGGTGCGCGTTCAGATAGACCGCGCCGGCGCCCTGGCGCGCGCCCAGCTGGTTGGCATAGCTGAAACTGTCCTCGAGCAGCTTCATCACCGGGATGATGCCCGAGGACTGGTTGGCGATGCCCTTGATCGCCGCGCCGTGCTCGCGAATGTTGGTCAGCATCAGGGCGACGCCGCCGCCGCGCTTGGACAGTTGCAGCGCCGAGTTGATGCCGCGCCCGATGCTCTCCATGTTGTCCTCGAGCCGCAGCAGGAAACACGACACCAGTTCCCCGCGCGCCTTTTTGCCCGCGTTGAGGAAGGTCGGGGTAGCAGGCTGGAACCGGCCTTCGACAATCTCGGTCATGAGCTGCATGGCGAGCGTTTCGTCCCCGCGTGCCAGCGTCAGCGCCACCATGACGACCCGGTCTTCGTAGCGTTCGAGATACCGCTGCCCGTCGCGAGTCTTGAGTGTGTAGGAGGTGTAGTACTTGAACGCGCCGAGGAAGGTCGGAAACCGGAATTTCAATGCAAAGGCGGCGTCCCAGATCCGATGCAGGAACGCCCGGTCATAGAGGGCCAGAACCTCTGGTTCATAATATCCCTCGTCGACGAGATAGCCGAGTTTCTCGTCCAGCGAATGGAAGAACACGGTGTTCTGGTTCACATGCTGCAGGAAATACTGCCGTGCCGCCATACGGTCGGCGTCGAACTGGATCTTGCCGTCCTTGTCATAGAGGTTCAGCATCGCGTTGAGCGCGTGGTAATCGAGATCGCTGGTCAGCTGGGCGTCAAGCATTCGGTCCCCCGGAATTTGTCGAGCCCGGCGCGCACGCGGGCGATGTCGGTGTCGAACCCGGCCAGTTCGAAACGATACAGGACCGGGACATTGCATTTGCGGGCAATCACGTCGCCCGCGAGCGCGAATGTCGCGCCGAAATTGCGGTTGCCGCTGGCGATGACGCCGCGCAGCAGGCGGCGCCGGGCCGGGTCGTTCAGCAGGCGGATCACCTGTTTGGGCACCGCGCCCCGTCCTTCACCATCGGCGTAGGTCGGGCAGACCAGTACGAAAGGCCGGCCGATTTCGGGCAGTGTCTCGCGGCTGCGAATCGGGACACGTTTGGCCGGCAGACCCAGCTTTTCGATGAACCGCCGCGTGTTGCCCGATCCGCTCGAGAAATAGACCAGGTCAGCCATGGACTCAGGACAGGCGCCCGATCATGTCGGGGCGGAACCCGGCCCAGTGTTCTTCGCCCGCCATGACCACCGGGGCTTGCCGATACCCCAGCCCCTGCACCAGCTCCATCGCCGCCGCATCCTGGGTCAGATCGATAATCTCGTAACTCACGCCTCGGGCATCCAGTGCGCGGGTGGTTGCGGTGCACTGCACGCAGGCCGGTTTCGAATAAACGGTGATGGTCATTGCCTGTCCCTCTTCTTTTCTTCCGGTGGGGGCAGGAGACACGACATCGGCGCCGGAACGACCGATATGCGCGCCCGGGCCCACCGCCCGTGGTCATCGTCAATCTCGCCCTGGCAGGTCTCCTGACTTCACGGCTATGACGCGTCCGGCCCCCTTCCCGGTGCTGCGCACCAGTGGTTTCGGGCCTCGGCTTGCCGCTTACAGTTGCGGGGGCAGTGCCGGATTCTCACCGGTTTCCCTTTTCACCCATGTGGTTGAGCATGAGCACCAAAGCAACACCATATAGATGTCGAGTTGCGAGATCTGTCAATATCTTGTTTTTTCTTTTCCTGATTTCTTTTGACCGCTCACATGGCTGGCGCTGCTGAGCAGGTGGATTTCAGGGGGCGAATGAAAGCAATCCGCCTGGCGAGGACCGGTCGAGGTGCTGCGCACAGGCGCCTGCGGCGCTGTCCCCGGACGCCGATCCTGACTCGCATGTTCCATCTTATGGATCGACAATGTGACGAAGTCACCGCCATTTTGGGCCTCCCGGAGGAAAAGCGGGACAACTTGTCGAATCGGACTGTGCCGAGCTGCGGGGCTATATGGCACGACCGAGCCCTGCATCGTGATGCCGGGACCAGACCAGAGCGACGCGGGAGCCATCAGGATGCAGTCAGGGCAGGGGAAAGCAACGCCGCGCCAGCGCCTGCAGCAGCGGATCATCAGGCCCGTCCTGCCGCAGTTGCGGGCCGCCAGTGCGCTGTCCGTGGCGGCGGGGCTGGTGTGGCCGGTTCAGGCCGCCGCGCTGGCATGGGCAATCGCGGGCTGGGCCGCCGGCGATCCGGGTCGCACGATCTGGGCGGCGCTGATCTTCGTGGCGGGCGGCGTCTTGCGCGCGGTGCTGAACCATCGCGCGGGCGGCTATCTGTTTGAGGCCGCGGATCGGACCATAGCCCGCGAGCGCGCCGCGCTGATCGGTCGCGAGGCGCGTCACCGGGCCAATGTCAGTTCGGCCGAAATCGCGGCGCTCGTGGTACAAAAACTGCCCCTGCTGCAACCCTGGATCACGCGGTACTATGTGGCCTCGGTCCGGGTTATGGTTCTGCCGCTTGTCCTGCTGATCCTGACATTCTGGTTTTCCTGGATCGCGGGGCTGGTCCTGCTGGTCGCCGGGCCGCTGATCCCCGTCTTCATGGCGCTGGTTGGGATGGCCGCCGAAGAGGCGTCGCGGCGGCAGATGAACGAGATCGGCACCATGAACTCCATGCTGATGGACCGATTGTCGGCCATGCTGGACATCAGGCTTCTGGGCGCGTCGGAGCGCGCGGCTGCGGATTTCGCGGCGCGGGCCGAGGAGTTGCGCGTTCGCACCATGGCGGTGCTGCGTGTCGCCTTTCTGTCCTCGACGGTGCTGGAGCTGTTCAGTGCCATCGGCGTTGCGATGGTGGCGGTCTTTGTCGGTTTCACGCTGCTGGGCGAAATCACTTTCGGCAGTTGGGGAGTTCCGCTGGGATTGGGGGAAGGTCTGTTCCTGTTGCTCATCGCGCCTGAGTTCTTTCAGCCCTTCCGGGATCTGGCGGCGGCCTGGCATGACCGGGCCGCCGGATACTCGGTGACAGACGAATTAGAGGCATTGGACGCAAGTGATCGACTGTCCTTTGTCGGCAATGCCGCCACGGCAGAGGCTTTGCCGGGGCCGGTGGCGGTGGAGGTGTCGGGTGCCACTGCCGCCTTGCCGGGGCAGGGCATCGGGTTGCCGGATTTCAGCGTGACATCCGGTGAGGCTTTGGCCCTGACCGGCCCCAGCGGGTCGGGCAAGACAACGGCCCTGGCCGCTGTCGCGGGGCTGTTGCCCTTGAAATCGGGGAACATTTCCATCTGCGGGCGCGCTCTGGACGACACGAGCGCCGATGGTTGGCGGGCCCGGATCGCGTTTGTGCCGCAGGCGCCGCATTTCCCGGATCAACATCTGGGGGACTGGCTGGATGCCGAGGACTCCGGTGCGGATCCGTGGCCGGCGCTGGAGGTGGCGCGCGCCCGCGAGATTGTCGAGCGATTGCCCGACGGGCTGAATACACGGCTGGGTGAAACGGGGGGCGGTGTCTCGGGCGGTGAGGCGCGGCGGCTGATGCTCGCCCGCGCGGTGATGGGAAACCGGGATCTGATCCTCGCCGACGAGCCGACAGCCGATCTGGATGCGGAAACCGCCGGAACAATTATCCGCGCGCTTCTCTCGATGAACGACGAGGGCCGGACGCTGATCGTCGCGACTCATGATCCGGTCCTGGCGGCAGCGATGGACCGGACCGTGGAGATGGTGGCATGAGGGCGCTCGGTCCCGTCATTCGCCTGCTGCTGACGGCCGCACCCTGGGCGATGGCGCGCGGGGCGGTGCTGTCGGTTGTCGTGCTGCTGATGGGGGCGGCCCTACTGGGCCTTTCGGGCTGGTTCATCACCGCGACGGGCCTGGCGGGGCTGGCGGGGATCGGCATCGCCTTCGACGTCTTTCGCCCCTCTGCCGGTGTCCGGTTCCTGGCGCTGGGCCGGACCGCCGCACGGTATGGCGAGCGTTTGCTGACCCACGATGCGACGTTGCGGGCGCTGGCGGCGTTGCGGGTTGCGTTGCTGAAGCGACAGACCGGAATGGGGGCTCGCGCGCTGGCTCGACTGCGCAGCGAAGCCGTGCTGACCCGAATCGTGTCGGATGTGGATGCGCTGGATGGCGTGATGTTGCGGCTGCTTTTACCGGGCTTTGCGGCGCTGGCAACGCATGTGATCGTTTTTGCCGTTCTCGGCTGGCTGGC
>CAYGNB010000098.1:8903-10077 GCA_964351135.1 uncultured Rhodobacterales bacterium
ATCGGCGTATTCGTGGCGCTGGCGCTGGCCGAAACCCTGCTGCCGCTGATCCGCGGCTTTGCCGATTTCGGCAGGATGGCGGGGGCGGCTCGCCGCATCGACCTCGGCGATGTTGCCCCGTGCAATGTGGGTGCGGAGCGTGGCGCGGTCACTGCGCCATCGGTTCTGTCCATCGCGCGGACGGGCGTGCAGCTCAACCTGGAACAGGGCAGGGCGGTCGCGCTCACGGGGCCGAGCGGCAGCGGCAAGACCAGTCTGCTGATGCAGATCGCCGGGCTGGCCGACGGCGATGGTATCGCCATACTGGGCTTGCCGCCCATGCGTTGGGATGAAGCAGCCCTGCGTGAAACCGTCACGATGGTTCCCCAGCGCAGCGCGCTGATCGCGGGGACGATCCGCGACAACCTGAGCCTCGGTGCTGACGCAGATGACGACGCGATGTGGCGTGCGCTGGAGGCGGTGACGCTGGCCGGCGCGATCCGGGACCGGGGCGGGCTGGACGCACGGCTCGGTGAAGGGGGCGCGGGCCTTTCGGGCGGGCAGGCGCGTCGCCTGACACTGGCGCGGGCCTTGCTGAAGGCCCCGATACTACTGCTGCTGGACGAACCGACCGAAGGCCTCGACGCCGAAACCGCCGATGCGGTCCTGACGGGTATTCGCGGCTTTTTGCCTGACGCGGCGATTCTGGCGGTGCTTCATCGCGGCGCGGATCATGCCATTTTCGACGCGGATCAATGCCTGACTATGTGATCATGTCACAGTGACCCCGCAGCCCCCCGGTGTAAGTTGCGTCCAACCGGAAGGTGCCCGAGTCGTCGAGGCACCTGCAATTGGGTGTTGCCCGAAGAAAGGAGAATCGGGAAATGGAGCTCGATATCGTTGAGCTGTCACGTCTGCAATTCGCGATGACAGCCATGTATCACTTTCTTTTCGTGCCATTGACGCTGGGTCTGTCGATCATCGTGGCGATCATGGAAACCGTCTATGTCATGACCGGCCGCCCGATCTGGCGCCAGATGACCAAGTTCTGGGGGATGCTGTTCGGCATCAACTTTGCGCTGGGCGTGGCCACGGGGATCACGATGGAGTTCCAGTTCGGAATGAACTGGTCCTATTACAGCCACTATGTCGGTGATATCTTTGGTGCGCCGCTGGCGATCGAGGGGCTGATGGC
>CAYGNB010000099.1:0-7016 GCA_964351135.1 uncultured Rhodobacterales bacterium
GAGTAGGGCGCGGGCGCCCGCCGATCAGCCCGCGGAAGATGCGGTGCCGGGCTGCGGGGGCACGATCTGCCAGGTGCCGTCATTGTGGCGAACGACGCAGGCCCCCTCGACCTGGGACGGCAACCGCAGGGTCTGCTGTTTTGGCACGCGTGACGCGATTTGTTGTGAACACCGGGGAAGGGTCGCAGGTGCATAGCCCTTTTTCGCCATGCAGGCATAGATGATCCGCCGGCGCAGCGATGCATTCACATCGACCGTATAGATGCCGCCATCCATCCAGTAGCCCGGCGTGTAATAGCAGCCGTTGGCGTTGCAATACCGGTTGCCGGGGAAATAGATCGGCGGATTCTGCCGGATCTGGTTTGCCACCGGGGCCTGGTTTACCGCCATCACCTCGCAGTCGAGCGTATCGCTTTGCATGCGGCTGACCGGTGCGCCGGGCCGGTAGAAG
Organism: uncultured Rhodobacterales bacterium; assembly: GCA_964351135.1. GTDB lineage: Bacteria > Pseudomonadota > Alphaproteobacteria > Rhodobacterales > Rhodobacteraceae > Pukyongiella. The sequence goes on from CAYGNB010000099.1 coordinate 452, forward strand.
ATCGTCATCGGGCCACCACAGGCAGCCAGCAGGGCAAACGCGGCCAGCGCGAGAGGCAAAGTCCTGTTCATATGGCCATTCTGGCCGATCCGGACGGCCGGGACAATTCAATTGACCGTTTCGGGGCCTTCTGCCATGCAAAGGGTCCGACAGCCGAGCTGATGCAGGGGGAAGCAGCATGAAGGTGATCATCTGCGGCGCGGGGCAGGTGGGCCTGCAGATCGCGCGCCACCTGGCCGGTGAACATAACGATGTCACCGTTGTCGACGTCAACGCGGATCTGGTTCGTCATGCCACGGATACGCTCGATGTTCAGGGCGTGACCGGCTATGCCAGCTATCCCGATGTTCTGAAAACGGCCGGCGCCGGGGACGCGGACATGATCATCGCGGCCACGCATTCGGACGAGGTGAACATGGTCACCTGTCAGGTGGCCCATTCCATTTTCAACATCGACCGCAAGATCGCGCGGCTGCGCGCCAAGTCCTACAACGACCCGGAATACGGCGATCTCTACATGCGCGATCACCTGCCGATCGAGGTCATCATCAGCCCCGAACGCGAGGTGGCCGAGGCTGCGATGCGGCGGCTGTCCGCGTCGGCAGCCTTCGACACCGAGATCTTCATGGGCGGCAAGGCTCAGCTGTTGGGGCTGAGCATCGGCGAGGAATGCCCGCTGGTGAACACGGCGCTGCGGCAGCTTACCGATCTGTTTTCGACGTTGCGGTCCGTGGTCGTGGGCATCCGGCGTAACCGCAAGCTGTTCGCCCCCGAGCCCAACGATCAGGTCCTGCCCGGCGACGACTGTTACATCTTCTGCCATTCCGACGACGTCGAACGCACGCTGGAGGCCTTTGGAAAAAGCCAGCGCAAGCTGGAGCGCATGGTCATCGTGGGCGGCGGCAATGTGGGCCGTATGGTGGCCCATCGGCTGGAGGAGAGCCCAGGCCGCGTTCGCGCCAAGATGATCGAGCGCAGCCGGACAACGGCCGAAGAGGCCGCCGAGGAACTGGAACGCACCATCGTGCTGCACGGTGACGGGCTCGACGAACAGTTGCTGAACGAGGCCGGCATCGCCCGTGCCGACGCGATGCTGGCGGTCACGAATGACGACAAGACGAATATCCTGGCGGCCGTCCGGGCAAAGCACGCCGGCTGCCCGATGGCGATTGCCCTGATCAACGACCCGTCGCTGGAACCGATGATGGGCCCGCTAGGCATCGATGCCCACATCAACCCGCGCGCCACCACGGTCGGGTCGATCCTGCGGCATATTCGCCATGGACGTGTGAAATCCGTCTATTCCATCGGTGACAGCGAGGCCGAGATTATCGAGGCCGAGGTTCTGCCCACATCACCGATGGCTGGCGCGCGGCTTCGTGACGTGGCGTTTCCCGAAGGCGCGCTGGTCGGTGGCGTGATGAAGAATGGCGAAGTGCTGCGGCCCAGCGGCGGTCTGAGGGTCGAAGTCGGCGACACCGTGGCGATTTTCGCGCTGTCCGAAGACATACCCGCGGTCGAGCAGCTGATGCTGGTCGCGCATGACTATGTGCTGTGATGGCTGACAGGGATGGCCATGGCCTGCTGATGCGGCTGCCGCTGTTCCTGTTCATTTGCGGGGTGGCGGCGGTGTCGATGTATGTGCCCGCCATATATGCGCTGATACGCGACAATCACCCGGCATCGCAGTCCTTTTTCTATTCCGGGACCCTGGGGCTGGTCTGCGTGACCATGATCGCAACCGCCATGGGCGGGCGAAAATCGCGTTTCGGTGCGCTGGGACAGTTACTGGCTTTTTTCGCGACCTTCACAGTGCTGCCGCTCTATCTGGCCGTGCCGTTTCACGATGCGCTCAGGACCACGGCTTTCGAAAACGCCTATTTCGACATGGTCAGCGCGATCACAACCACAGGCGCCGACATGTTCGGCGATCCGTCGCGGCTGGATCCCGTGCTGCATCTCTGGCGGGCGCAGGTGGGCTGGCTCGGCGGCCTGCTGATGTGGATCGGTGCCTCCGCGATCCTGGCCCCGCTGAGTCTGGGCGGGTTCGAAGTGACCGCGCGGGGTGAACCCGGGCGGTCCGAGGAATTGCCGGCGCAAGGCCGGGCCATGCACCCGCGCGCGCGTCTGCTGCAGGTCGTATTCGCGCTGGCGCCGCTCTATGCGGGGCTGACCGGGCTGCTCTGGATTCTGCAGATGGTGCTGGGTGAGAAGGCGCTGACGGCGCTGTGCCATGCGATGTCGGTGATGGCGACGTCGGGCATCTCGCCGGTCGGCGGGTTGCAGGGCGCCCAGACGGGCGTCACCGGCGAGGCCGTGTTGTTCCTGTTCCTGTTTTTCGCGCTGTCGCGCCTGACCTTTTCCAACGATACCGTGCAGCGCGGCGGCGGGCGGCTCGATCGCGACCCGGAGTTCCGCGTCGGCCTGTTCATCGTCCTGACCATTCCCGTCGTGCTGTTTGCCCGGCACTGGCTGGCATCCTTTGACATCGATCAGGGCGAGAACATCACCCTGGCGCTGCGGGCGCTGTGGGGCGCGATGTTCACGGTCATGTCCTTTCTGACGACGACCGGATTCGAAAGTGCCGACTGGGCGGAGGCGCAGCAATGGTCGGGACTGGAAACACCGGGGCTGATCCTGATGGGCCTGACGCTGATCGGTGGCGGCGTCGCCACCACGGCCGGCGGGGTCAAGCTGCTGCGGGTCTATGCGCTCTACCTGCACGGGCTGCGCGAATTGGAGAGGCTGGTCTATCCCAACTCGGTCAGCGTGTTTCGCGGCGGTAACCGGCGCATTCAGCGTGACGGAGCCTTTATCGCCTGGGTGTCGTTCATGCTGCTGGCCACTTCGCTGGCCGCCGTCTGTCTGGCGCTGTCGTTGCTGGGGATCGGGTTCGAACAGGCGATGATACTGGCGGTCGCGACCCTGTCGACCACCGGCCCGGTGATCGAACTGGCATCGGCGGCGCCGATCCAGCTGGTCGAGCTCGGGTTGGGGGCAAAGGCGGTGTTGTGCGCCGCCATGGTATTGGGCCGTTTGGAAACGCTGGCAATCATTGCGTTGTTCACCCGCGATCTGTGGCGCGTCTGAGCTTGTTTCCGCAAGGGTGCCATTTGGGGGTGGAATCTCCCGATTTCGCGTTTCATACTTACGCTGAGGGAGGCGCTGGTCCGCAGCGCGAATGAAAAGAGAGAAAAAGAATAAATGGCCTCTGACAAACAAAACCTGCAGGACGCTTTTCTTAACCATGTGCGCAAGACCAAGGTCCCGGTCACGATCTTTCTGATCAACGGCGTCAAGCTGCAGGGCGTGATCACATGGTTCGACAATTTCTGCGTCTTGCTGCGGCGGGACGGACAGTCGCAGCTGGTTTACAAGCACGCGATTTCCACCGTGATGCCGTCGCAGCCGATCAACCTGTATGAAGGCGAAAACGGCGCTTGACGGCGGAACCGACCGGCGACGACAGCGCGCGCACCCGCGCCTGGGTTCTGCATCCCGATATACGCAGCGATGCCGCAAGGCGTAGCGCCGGACCGGCGCTGGAGGAAGCCGTTTCGCTGGCTGCGGCGTTGCCCGGGCTCGACGTGGTCGGGGCCGACGTGGTGGCGCTGCCGCGCGCGCGGCCCGGTCTGTTGTTCGGATCCGGCAAGATCGACGAATTGAAAGCGCTGTTCGCCGAACGGGATGTCGAACTCGTGCTGATCGATGGGCCCGTGACCCCGGTACAGCAGCGCAACCTGGAACGGGCCTGGGACGTCAAGATCCTCGATCGCACGGGGCTGATCCTCGAAATCTTCAGCGACCGCGCCCGCACCCGCGAAGGCGTGCTGCAGGTGGAAATGGCGGCGTTGTCGTATCAGCGCACGCGGCTGGTGCGCGCCTGGACCCACCTGGAACGTCAGCGCGGTGGACTGGGGTTTGTCGGCGGCCCCGGCGAAACCCAGATCGAGGCCGACCGCAGGGCAATCGACGAGCAATTGGTGCGGTTGCGCCGGCAATTGGACAAGGTGGTCAAGACCCGCGCACTGCACCGCGCCGCACGGGCCAAGGTGCCGTATCCGATCGTCGCGCTGGTGGGCTATACCAATGCCGGCAAATCGACGTTGTTCAATCGCCTGACCGGGGCTGACGTGGTTGCAAAGGACATGCTGTTCGCAACGTTGGATCCCACGATGCGGCGGGTCGAGCTGTCGGACGGCCCCGAGGTAATCCTGTCCGACACCGTGGGATTCATCTCGGATCTGCCGACCGAGCTCGTCGCGGCGTTCCGCGCCACGCTCGAAGAGGTTCTGGCCGCCGATCTGATCGTGCATGTCCGAGACATCAGCCACGCGGAAACCGAGGCTCAGGCCGCGGATGTCGAGGCGATCCTGACGTCGCTCGGTGTCGAGGACGACCGCGCCCGCATCGAAGTCTGGAACAAGCTCGACCTGCTGAGCGAGGACGACCGTGCCGCGGCCCGGTCGCGGGCCGCGCGTGACGAGCGCGTGCAGGCTGTGTCAGCCCTGTCCGGCGATGGGCTGGACGACCTGATCGCCGCGATGGCCGCCGCCCTGCAGGGGGTTCGCCATGTGGAAACAGTACGGCTCGGTTTCGGCGACGGGCGTCAGCGCGCCTGGCTCTATGATCAGGATGTCGTGCAGGACGAACGTCAGACCGACGCAGGGTTCGACATCACGGTGAACTGGACGGCGCGGCAGGCGGAACGCTTCGCCGCGCTCTGACCGCTATTCTGCGGGCAATAATGTCGTCACACCCACCGATGCGGCGCGCGCCAGGTCGAGATCGAGCGACATCGGGATGTATTCGCCGCGCCGCCATAGCTGGGCGAGATCGTCATAGTGGCGTGACAGGAAATGCCCGGACTGGCCCGTGGCGATGACAAAGACCGAACTGTCGGGATCGGCGAAATCGTAGACCCCGCGATACCCGGCGCCGTGCACGTTTTCGAACGGGTTCGGATCCTTGCCCGACATGCGTCCGCGCAGCAACGTGTTGTCGCCGCCCGATGTCGATTGGCGGATATTCACGAAATACCGCAGGACCGGCACGTCACCCAGGACCGGATGGTCATGTGTGGCCTGGTGGGCATCCCCCCAGCGCAGGGATTCCAGAGCGGTGCCATAGGTGTCGCCGATCCAGACCAGCGCATCGTCCAGCGCCAGCCGGGCCATGTCGGTGCAGGTTTCGATACGTGCGCTCAGCCGCACGTCGCACCACGCGGCGGCACCGTCCACGTCGCGGAATACACGTTCGATGAATAGCGGTTCGACATGCGCGAACTCTTGCGCCACGGGACCGAGATCGTCTTCGATCAGACGTTTCTGCAGCGCGCGCAGCCAGGCGGAATAGATCAGCGGTTCGGGCAGATGCTCGTTCATCTCGCCGTTCCATTCGGCCAGCAGTTTCAGCGCCTCCTGCCGTTGCCGTTCGGGGGTGCCCTGAGGGGCCGCTTCGCCGGTGAACCAGAGATCGGCACCGATGAGCGGCAACAGGGTGCGGGCGGTGACGCTGACCGGGTCGAGCTGGGCCTCGATAAAGCTGTCACGGGTGTGAACCTCGCGCGATTGCATCAACCGCTGCCAGCGCTGCACACGCTGGCTGTCGCCCCAGAGATAGGACACATGGTTGGGAAAGGGGCGGTCGACGATCTTGTTGTTGGTGTTGCCGAGGATACCGCCGATGGGCGCCACGAATTCGGGGTTGTCGGCGTAGGGCAGGGTGCCTGTCCACCGGTTTTCCGCCCTCCAGCCCTGGCTAGGCAGTCGCCCCCTGCTCTGATGGGCGGGATCACGGGCGGGTATCGCGCCGACGAGTTTCAGGGCAATCGTCTCGTGATCCACCAGCGACAGGTTCTGCGCTGGCGCGACATAGGGTTCGACGGCTTCGATGGCGTCCCTGACGCTGCCTGTTTCCATCAATGCAAGCGCGGCCGACAGAGTGGTGTCATTCGGGCTGAGCGCGGTCCAGGACAGGCTGGCCACATGGCCCGGCGGCGTTATCGCATCCAGCCCGAACCGGCTGCCCGGCAGAACCGGGCCGTTTTCGGTCCAGCGCAGGGTCAGGGTGATGGCGGGTTCACCCTTGATCTCGATGATCGACGGCCGGGTTTCGAAACGCTTGTACCCGTCCGGGGTCAGGTATTCTTCGGGATTGTCAGGGTTGATCTTTTCGATATGCAGGTCCTGATCGTCCACATAGGCCGAGGTCAGCCCCCAGCCCAGCCGCGCGCTGCGCCCGGTGAGCACGGTGGGAATGCCGGGAATGGTCCCGCCGATGACGCCGCCCGATTGCAGTTCGAGCCGCGCGAGATACCAGATCGACGGTGCCGTAAATCCCAGATGCGGGTCGTTGGCCAGCAAGGTGCCGCCCGACGCGGATCGCTTGGCTGCCGCCGTCCATGCATTCGAGGCTCCGGCCAGACCCGGCGCGGCAACCGGGTCGAGCGGATGGTGCGGCAGGGCCGGCGCCACGGTCGCCTGCCGCCGGACACCCGGCGCCAGTTCGGCATATTCAGGCAGCGCCGCGACACCCTGTCCGGGCATGTCCGGCATGATGTCGA
>CAYGNB010000099.1:7116-10065 GCA_964351135.1 uncultured Rhodobacterales bacterium
TAGCGCCGCATCAGCCGGTCCACGGGCACCGTCGCGGATCCGAACACTTCGGACAGGCGGCCCTGCGCGGTCCGGCGCAGCACCATCATCTGCCACAGGCGATCCTGCGCATGCGCATAGCCCAGCCCGAAGAACACGCCGCTGTCGCTGGCCGAAAGGATGTGCGGCACGTTGGCGTTGTCGCGCAGGATCTCGACCGGTGCGTCGAGCCCGTCGACTGTCAACGTCTGGTCGTAATCGGGCAGTGACTGGCTGGCCAGAAACCACACCAGCACCACCGCTGCCACACCCAGTGCCACCAGCGTCGTCGCAATTCGCATCAACCAGCGAAACAGCTTGCCCATCCTGTCTCCATCTGCCGTTCTGGCCAGCGGTAACGGTGTTCGAATTGACCCCGCGCCCGTGGCTGGTAGGTAGATGTCCTATGTAGCCGGGCATCAATCAAGGGGGAAGCGGATGGCAAAGCTGGCATTTCTGGGACTGGGCGTGATGGGGTACCCGATGGCGGGCCACCTGCAGACCGCCGGCCATGCGGTGACGGTCTACAACCGAACCACGGCCAAGGCCGAAGCCTGGGTGGAACAGTATGGCGGCGCCTCCGCGCCGACCCCGCGCGCCGCGGCGGACGGGGCAGAGTTCGTCATGGCCTGCGTCGGTAACGACGACGATCTGCGCTCGGTCTGTCTGGGACCCGATGGGGCGTTTGCGGGCATGAGCGCGGGCAGCGTTTTTGTCGATCACACAACGGTGTCGGCCCGTGTGACCGGCGAACTGTTCGAAACCGCGAATGCGGCCCAGATCAGCTTTGTCGATGCGCCGGTATCCGGCGGGCAGGCGGGTGCTGAAAACGGCGTGCTCAGCGTGATGTGCGGCGGCGACCAGGGGGCCTATGACCGGGCTGAACCGGTGATCGCCGCCTATGCGCGTATCTGTCGGCGGATCGGCGAAAGCGGTGCGGGCCAGATGACCAAGATGTGCAACCAGATCGCTATCGCCGGGCTGGTTCAGGGTCTTTCGGAGGCGCTGCATTTCGCCGACAAGGCAGGGCTGGACGGCCGTGCGGTGGTTGAGGTGATCAGCCAGGGGGCCGCCGGATCGTGGCAGATGTCGAACCGGTACGAGACCATGCTGGACGGTAAGTTCGATCACGGATTTGCCGTGGACTGGATGCGCAAGGATCTGGGTATCTGTCTGGACGCGGCGGATGACAACGGGGCCAGCCTGCCGGTCACCGCGCTGGTCGACCAGTTCTATAAGGACGTGCAGAAACTCGGGGGCGGGCGCTGGGACACGTCGAGCCTGATCAAGCGGCTGCGCGCAATGGGGTAGATAAGAAGAGGAGGGGGCGCTGCCCCCTCACCCCCGGGATACTTCCCGCAAGAGGAAGCTGCGGATCAGGGAATGATCCGCGTGTATTTCGTGCCTTCCAGCGTGGCGCCGACGCGCAGTCCGGCCTGACCGAACACCGCCGCCAGTACGGGCGACAGCAAAGTATTGGTATCGGCGGCGATGGAGCTGCCCTGATCGGTGACCACGTATTCCACATCCGCGCCGACCGCCCAGCCCGAGGCGTGGCGGAAATCGCGCAGGGCTTCTTCGGTCATGAAGAACAGAACATGGGCGTATTGCTGCGCCCCGATCTGGAAACCGGCGCTTCCCTTGACCGTGGAATAGTAATCGACCGTGACGCCGTCGATGCGCAGCGCGCCGCGCCCATAGGCGCCGCCAAAGCCGAAACCCGCTTCGGTCACCAGCGGCATGACCAACATGCCGGCTGATTTTTCGGACAGGCCCACCGTGTTGGGATAGAGCCGGTACATCTGGTCCAGGGTGGAGGTCACCCTTGCGTCGATCTTGGCGGCAGCGTCGCTGCCCACCGGGTTGCCGCAGGCGGCGGTGACGCCCGCGCCTGCCAATGCGCCAAGCGTGAAGACGCGGCGCGTAATCGGGGTGTTGCTGTGTCTGCTCATGGATCTGCCTGTCATTGCCTGTCATGGCCGGTTTGCCGACCTTGGCAGGGTATATAGGCGTTTGCAGCGCGCCTGTCACCTGAAAGGGCCGGGATGGGCGTCGTCACGCCGCACCATCGCGTTCAGCCGGAAGGACGTTTCCGCGATCAGGTGCCGAAGGCGCGCGGTGGATTCATGACGTCGGCGACAGCGCCCAGCAGGGCATCGGCGATGAAATCGAGTTCGGCTCGCGTCAGCCTCACTGGCAGGCGCACGTCGCACGCACGCATCAACATGGCGCGGGTCTGCGGCAACTCCGGCAAGTCATTCAGAAACTGCCAGTTCCAGAAGGCACGGGCGTTGTCCTGGCTCTGCCCGAAGACCTGCACCTTGACCCCGCGTGCGGCGGCGGCATCGGCGAAGGCGAAAACCTCGGCGTCATCCATGCCGATCAGGTTGAACTGGATCGAATCCGGTGCCCGGCGCTCTGGGGCGAGCGGCGGCGGCACATCGAGATGTGCGGACGTATTGAGCCGGCTGGCCACGTAATCGTGATTGATCAGACCATCGCGCACCCGGCGGGCCAGTTCGGGAAGTTGCGGGCGGATCACCGCCGCGCTGAGGTTAGACATGCGGAGGTTGTAAAGCGGTAACCGGTTCTGCCAGCGGGCAAAGGCCGCGCCGAGCGCGCCGGTATTGTCACCGCGTGGCGCCCTGTGTTTCTGCCAATTATGTTCATAGGCACCCGACATGATGACCGCGCGCGCCACCAGATCGGCGTCGTCGGTGATCAGGATGCCGCCTTCGCCGGCGTTGATCATCTTGTAGGACTGGAAGGAAAAGCAGCCGATCGCGCCGATGGTGCCGATATTGCGGCCGTTCCAGGTGGTGCCGAGGCTGTGGGCCGCGTCTTCGATCACCGGAAGGCCGCGCGCATCGCACAGGGCCATGATCGCGTCCATGTCCGAGGTATGGCCGCGCATGTGGCTGATGATCACCG
>CAYGNB010000100.1:0-1888 GCA_964351135.1 uncultured Rhodobacterales bacterium
CTTGATCGAGCGCCGCCGTCAGGTCTTCCATGGTCCGGGCGACCACGCCCTGCAATCCGCACGCCTTGGCAATACCGGCATAGGACACATTCTCGTCAAGCTCGGTGCCGACGAAATTGTCGTCGAACCACAGGGTCGAGTTCCGCTTTTCCGCGCCCCACTGGTAGTTGCGGAACACGATCTGCGTGATCGCGGGCCATTCACCCCGTCCGATCGCGGTCAGTTCGTTGACAGCGATCCCGAAGGCGCCGTCGCCCGAGAACCCGACCACGGGGACGTCCGGGTGGCCGATCTTTGCGCCCACAATGGCCGGAAGGCCATAGCCGCAAGGGCCAAACAGACCCGGCGCGAGGTATTTGCGGGTCGCATCAAAGCTCGGGTAGGCGTTTCCGATGGCGCAGTTATTGCCGATGTCGGACGAGATGATCGCTTCGCGCGGCAGCGCCGCCGAGATCGCGCGCCACGCCATGCGCGGGCTCATCCAGCCGGGTTTGTCATTGCGGGCGCGTTCATTCCAGGTGGTGCCTGGATCATCATCTTCGTGATCCATCGACGACAACTGTTGCGCCCATGCGCTCTTGGCCTGGGCAATCCGGGCCGTGCGCTCGTCGCGCCCCTCATCGCCGGCATCCGCCGACAACTGGCCAAGGATACCGCGCGCCACCTTTGCCGCATCCCCGACGATGCCGACCGAAACCTTCTTGGTCAGCCCGATGCGGTCCGGGTTGATATCCACCTGGATGATCTTCGCATCCACGGGCCAGTAATCCATCCCGTAACCGGGCAGGGTCGAAAACGGGTTGAGGCGGGTGCCGAGACACAGCACGACGTCGGCCTCTGAAATGAGCTCCATCCCGGCTTTCGAACCGTTGTACCCCAAGGGACCGGCAAAGAGCGGATGATTGCCGGGGAAGGCATCGTTGTGCTGGTAGCCGACGCAGACCGGCGCATCGAGCCGCTCGGCGAGCGCCATCGACGCCGCCACGCCACCTTCGGACAGGACGGCGCCCGCACCGTTGAGGATCACGGGGTTTCGGGCCGCGTTGAGAAGCCTGGCCGCCTCGGCGACAGAGGTCTCGCCGCCGGGGCTGAGTTCGAATTCGATCGGATCGGGGATCTCGATATCCGCGACCTGCGTCCACATATCGCGCGGGATGTTGAGCTGCGCGGGTGCGGATGCGAGCTTTGCCTTGGCGATGACACGCGTCAGCACCTCCGCCACGCGGGACGGGTCGCGCACCTCTTCCTGATAGGCAACCATGTCTTCGAACAGCTTCATCTGTTCGACTTCCTGAAAACCACCCTGCCCGATGGTCTTGTTCGCGGCTTGCGGCGTGACCAACAAGAGCGGCGTATGGTTCCAGTAGGCGGTCTTTACGGCGGTGACAAAATTGGTGATGCCCGGGCCGTTCTGGGCGATCATCATGCTCACCTTTCCGGTCGCCCGTGTATAACCGTCGGCCATCATGCCGCCCGAGCCTTCGTGCGCACAGTCCCAAAACGTGATCCCGGCGGCGGGGAACAGATCGGAAATCGGCATCATGGCCGAACCGATGATACCAAACGCATGTTCGATCCCGTGCTGTTGCAGCACCTTCACAAAGGCTTCTTCGGTGGTCATCTTCATGGATAGCTCTCCTGTTTCTGTTGCGCCGCCAAAGCGGTTGAAATCTGGTGGCTCGCGACGTTGCGGGCATCGTTCGGACAAAGGATCTGTGCCGGGCACGCCTATCGCCCGCCCGCGAAATCCGTTGGTGTCGGGATAGTTCTTGCAGCCGCGATGCACAGGGGCGGGTCCGTAACCTCGACCCGGCCCTCACCGCAGGCTGCCAGCGGTTCAGGTCATGATGCCATCCCTTGCCCGCCATTCACGTCGAGCAGTTGACCG
>CAYGNB010000100.1:1988-10039 GCA_964351135.1 uncultured Rhodobacterales bacterium
ACGCGACCATCCCCGGAACAATCGCTCGGATCAGACGCACGGCCGCCGTGACGTTCAGGTTCATGACCCGCTCCCAATCCTCGTCGGTTTCCTCCACGAAAGCGCGTGGCGTGTGCAGCGAACCGCCGGCGTTGTTGACCAGAATGTCGAACGCAAAACCGGCATCCGCCAGCCGCGCCAATGCAGCCGCAATGTCGTCCGCGTCCGTCAGATCGACCTGTTCGAAATGCACGCCTTCCATCGCCGGACGGGCCTTGGACAGGGCGATTGCCTCGGCGCTGCGATCCAGCACCGCCACGCGGGCGCCGTCCGCCGCCAGGCGCGCGGCAATCGCCTCTCCCAGACCATCCGCCGCGCCAGAGACCAGCGCGGTTTTTCCCTGCAATCCGAGCATGCTTTCGATCCTCCCAGAACAAGCGGACGACGTGCCGCCGACCGCCGGCAAACTATACAAATGAAATTTAATTCCACAATACAAAATTATTAGAAACAAGCATCATCCACGCCAAGCGAAGATTCTTTCTAGAGTATTGAAAAATATGTTATTCTAGGATCTCAGCCAGAACAGCGGATCGCGCCCTCAGAACGGCCCACCGCCCAGCGCCGCGATATCCTGCGCCGCACTCAGGAGTTTCGGCAGATGTTCCCGCCCCAACCGTTCTGGTGACAGATTGAAGGCATTACCGCCCACGCTCAGCGTGTAGATATCCCCGGTCAACGGGTCATGCAGCGGAATGCCGATTGCATTATGTTCGCTGCGCCATTCGCCGAAGGAATCGGAGTGGCCCTGCTGCTTCATGCGGTCGAGCGCCGCGAGAAGCCCGGCCTTTTTTCCCTTTTCCCAGTCATCGCCGTGATAGGCCGCGAGCTCCTCCATGACCTTTTCCCGCCCGTCATCGCCGACCGCAAAGAGATAAGCCCGCCCCGGCGCCGATTCCGCCATCGGGATGCGCGAGCCGACGTTCAGCGACAGCGAATTTGCCGTGGGCTGGCGGATGAGTTCGACGAACATCATATCCAGACGATCCCGCACGCTCAGCGCGACGACACAATCGCCCTGACCCGCGATATCCTCCATCCTGCTGCGCACCATTTCACCGAACCCGAACCGGCCCATGACCGCATAGCCGAGCGTGAGAACCTGGTTGGACACCGCGTATTTGCCGTATTCGGGCATGTAACGCAGGTAGCCCAGTTTGGTGAGTGTCCCGACCAGACGGGATACGGTCGTCTTGTGCAGCCCCGTCCGGTCAGCGAGCGCCTGGGTGCCGAGAACGCGATCCTCCGCCCGGAACGCCCGCAAGATCGACATCCCCCGGGCCAGCGAACTGACAAAGGGGCGGTCGTCGTTGAGGGCGGCCGCGCCGATATCCTGCCGTGGCCGACCCCGGCGTCGCTTTGGCGGCTGTTTCGGGGGATCGTCGTTCATGGTCGCTGTCTAGCTTAGCCGCCGCGGCGAGTCACCGGTAAACCGGCAACCCGCACGCCGCGCTGCCCGTCACCGGGTCGCCGTCCCATCGGACAGATCGGCAAAGTCAGAGCAGTCGCGATGGCTCGCCGCCGGATCCACCTTGACGTCGATCACAACCGGGCCGCCCCGGCCGTGCGCCTCGCGCAGCGCGTCGCCCATCTGATCGGCCTCGGTCACGGTTACGCCCGAACCGCCCAGACCTTCGGCGACCTTGGTGAAGTCATGGTCCGCGAAATCGACCCCGATGGCCTGGTTCCCGAGGTTGTCGCGCACCATGCCAAGACCAGCGTTGTTGGCAACGACATAGACCACATCGAGACCGCGCTCGGCCGCCGTGGCGATGGCGTCCATGGTCATCACGAACCCGCCGTCTCCGATCACGCCGGTGACGCGCTTTTCGGGACACACCACCTTGGCCCCCGTGGCCGCCGGCGTGCTCCACCCCATGCCGCCGATGCCACCGGGCGCAACCAGTTGATGCGGGTGACGCAACGGCAGGCGCGAGGTCGCCCAGATCCGGTTCGTCCCGGCATCGAGCGTCAGCAGGTCGTCTTCGGTAAGAAACTCGCCGAGCGACCGCATGATATCGGCATAATGCACGGTGCCGGGCCGGGTGTCGTAATGCGGCAGGACGCCATAGTCATTGTCGACCTTGATGGCTGCGATCTTTGCCTTGCGGGCATCCACACGCCCGGCATCCACACGGTCCGTGGTCAGCAGATAGTCCAGCACATCGGACACATCCGCCTGAACCGCCTGATCCACGGGCAGGACCCACCCCGCCTGGAGCGGATCGATATCCACCTGGATGATTGTCTGGTCGCCCGGGCGCATCATGTCGGCATCCCGGAAACGGGTGTATTCCGGGCCAAGCGAACAGCCGAGGACGAGGATCACATCGGCGGCATGCACCGCCCGGTTCGCAGAGGCGGACGCCCAGTTGCCCATCATGCCGACCGCGATATCGCAGGTTTCGTCAATGGTGCCCTTGCCGTGGTAACTCGAGGCGACGGCGATCCCGTCACGCTGCGCGAATTCCTGCAGCTTGCGGCCCGAACCGCTCATGTAAACCCCATTGCCCGCGATGATGACCGGGGCACGGGCACCGGCGAGCGCCTCGGCGATCTGCGCCAGCGCCGCCCTGTCGGGCACCATCGGCGTGTGGCGCAGGTATCCTTCCGTGGGATAGAGCTTGGCGCGTTGTTCGTCCGGCACGTCCTGCTTGATGATATTGGTCCGCATGATCATCGCGGCGGGCCCTTGGCGCGGTGTCATGGCGTGCTTGATCGCCATCTGAGTGCCATAGATCGCTTCAGCCGGGGTTGTCGCATAGGTCGCGTATTTGGTCATCGTCTTGAGAACGGCAAAGGCATCCCCCGCCCCATAGTCCCCCGTCATCGTCTGATAGACGCCCTGCTGAGCGAACCCGTCGTAACAGGAGGTGTCGGTCATGATGACCATGGGGGAAGATGAGAAATAGGCCTCAAGAATACCGAAAGCCCCGGTCGAGGTCGCAAACGGCCCCTGCGCCATCAGGAGGCCAGGCTTGCCGGTCAGCTTGCCCGCGACCTGCGCCATGACCGAGGCGCATTGCTCTGAACGCGCGAGCACCAGATCGAACTCGTCCTTGCGATCGTGGAACGCCGGAAGAGACCAGGTGATCCCGAGACCGGGCAGCGTGAAGCCACGCGTGATACCCGCCTCCAGAAATGTCGAGATCACACCTTCGTTCGTTTTCATCGGGCACTCCTCCTCAAGCGCAATTCGGCGCCACATGGCGTCAATCGGTTGCTACACTTTAATTCTGCAGTGCGCAATTAAGTATTGCAATGGGCATTTTTGCAACTCGGCGATAACATGAAACACATTGAACGGGTGACCGTTTTCTGGCTGTGGAGCGCGTGGGAATCCGGCTGGAACGGCCACAGAAAGAAGCCCGGGCAAAACAACCGGCCCAAGTGTCGAACGATGTCGTCGGGACCGGTCCGCGCGCATCATGCACAGCGGGAGACTTCCAACAAAATTATTCTATTTCAGACGACTACAGCATCCCGCGCGCGAAATGTTCGATCTTGCGCGTCACGCCCAAAAGTCGCGGCGCGAGGTCGTTCTTGAGCCGATCCGTGGTGATGATGGAGCGCAACCCGCCAACATTGACCGCATAGACCGGATACCCGTCCGCGCGCCGCACGACCGCTCCGGCCGAATTGGCCTCGGCAATCCAGTCGCCGCCGCTCAGAGCGAACCCGTTTTCAAGGGCAAAGGCTATGGCTTCCCGGGCCATCGCTTCGACCCGCGGCCAGTCCTCGCCATAGGTCGGCGCTATCTCGGCCAGCCGGGCCTCGCGGGCAGCCTCGGGCAGAGCGGCCAGGAACGCGCGGCCCATACCGGTGCTGATCATCGGAATACGCGACCCGACCCCGAGACGGATGGCCATGGACGCAGGGGTCCGGCAGGCTTCGACGTAGATGATTTCATTCCCGCTTGGCCGCCCGAGATAGACACTCGCATCGGCATACTCCGCCAGATCCTGCATGTAGGGCCGGGCAATGTCGCGGATTTCCATCTGCGCGAGAACATCGTAGCCGAGCGTCAGAACGGCAGGACCAAGCGAGTAACGTCCCGTGCTCTCATCGTGGTCGAGATAGCCGAGTTCCATGAGCGTGAAGGTCAGGCGCGACACGGTGGCCTTGGGCAGATCGACTCTCGATGCGATTTCAGCATTGCCGATCGGGCGGTTGTCCGGGCCGAACGCCTTCAACACAGCCAATCCCCGCGCAAGGCCGGAGTTTATTCTGTAATCCTTCTGGCCGCTTTCCGCGGAGGGGGCTTCTTTTCGTTTGACCAATCCGGCTTCCTGTCAGGCTCCAAGAGGCGTGCGAACTAGACACACATAGCTATCGGTGGGCAATATGTAAAACAACCCTGCGGGCACAGGACCGGCGTGTAGCCACCGGGTTTCGGCCCCCGGTTTCAAGAACGAACCGCGATACCGCGAAACAGGTCCACGGTTTCCTGAACCCCCTGCGAAAGCGGATATTCGGCAATGTCCCCGATGACCGTCCGCAGGGCCGACGTATCGAACCCGTCGCTGGGCGAAATGCGCACGGTTTCGGCACAACTGATCCGCGCGTCCGGGACAACGCTTCGGATCGCATCGACCACATCGACCGTCGAATGGACGGTGTCCGTGATATCGGACAGCAACGCCCCATCCCAGGACGATACCGCCGCGCGCGCGAACACATCCGCGACATTGGCCGCGTACTGAAAGCAGCTGCGGGTGGAAAATGGGATTTCATAAGCCCGACCGAGCGCAGCCGCCTCGATGGCGCGCGTAATGGCCGAGGTTTCGCCGTCATCGCGCCCGACCCCGAAAACCACATAGGGACGCAGACCGAGGCTGGGCAGCCGGTAGTCCTCCCAATAGATCCGGGCGATCTCTTCATCGGCCTTCTTGAAAACGCCATACAGGTTCGACGGCCCGTTGGCCGGACCGCGCGGCTTGGCCGCGATCGAACTGGTATAGATGATCCTGTCGATGCCGTTCTTGCGCGCGGCTTCGAAAATATTGATGTGCCCGCCGATATTTATGGCCGCCCCCAGCGCGGGCATTTCCCTGCATTGCGGAATTTGCAGAGCGGCGAGATGGATGATGCCCGTCGGCGCGGTTTCGGCGATCAAACCCTCAAGGGCTGCGGCATCCGTCACATCGCAAGTTCGAAAATCGACCAACCCCTCGGGCAGGTCCGGCTTGATAAGATCTAGCCGCCGGTGATCCGCACTGACGTCTGTCGCCACCACGCGAATCCCGCGATCCACCAATCCCGCGATGAGCCATGAGCCCAGGAAACCCGTCGCGCCCGTGATGAAGATTTTTTCGTTTGAACGCGTCATTCGAGCCTCTTGTTCTGTCGGGGCGGCAGGACGACTTGCCCGGCTGTCGTCGTTTCTCGACCCTTTTCCCGTCGTCGCGCCAACGTTCCAGACGTCAGCCAGCCGCCAATCTCACATTTTTAAAACACTATTTCAAAAATTTTTTCAAGCGGTTTCCCGGCCACAGAATCGGGGCAGCCCGCGACATCGGCGGCGCACACAACATCCCGGCGGCAAAAAACAAGCCGGACGAGGAACGCCTCGCCCGGCCAGTCTGTCGACAAATCCAGGGTTTGTTTGCGTTCAGCGCAAATCAGACAACAGGGGGTTCCCACGCCGCAGGTGCGCGCGGATGAATGTCCGTCACCACATCGATGAGGACCGGCTTGCGCGCCGCAATGGCGCTGCGCAGGGCCGGACCCAGATCGGCGGGTTTCTCGATCCGGATACCCTCCACACCCATGTCGCGCGCCACGGCCGCGAAATCGGTGGGGCCAAAGCGGTTGATCTCAGCCGGATTGCCACCATCACGGCCATCATAGAACGACGCGACCTTGGGCGTACCCTGCCCAAATCCCGAGTTGTTGTTGATCACGGTGACCACCGGAATGTTCCAGCGCTTCTGCGTCTCGAGCTCGGTCAGATGGTAATAAAACGCCCCATCGCCCGAGAAACAGACCACCGGGCGATCCGGCGCCCCGCACTGCGCCCCGAGCGCCGCCGGAAAAGCCCAACCCAACGATCCGGCCGCGCGCAGGTAACTTTGCCCCGGATGCGGCAAATCGATCATGGTCGCCGTCCAGATCCCCGAATATCCGGTATCCGCCACGAGAACACCGTTTTCCGGCAGGGCGTCCGAGATTTCGCGACAAAGGTGTTCGACCCGAATGGCACCATCGCCGGGCTGGCACAGCGGCTCCATCTCAGCGCGCCAGGCCGACACCACCTCTTCCACATGGCCGGCCCAGTCGGTCCAGCCGTCGCGCATAGCGACTGCCTCGGCCAGATCGGAGAGCGCCTGTTTCGGGCATCCCCAGACAGCCGTCACGTTCGGATAGTTGCGTCCGATCTCCTGACCGTCGAGGTCGATCTGAATGATCGGGGTATTCTGCGCCGGCACCTTGTAGTTGTTGGTCGGCTGGTCGCCCGCATGGCAGCCGACATAGATCACGAGGTCCGCCTCGTGAACCAGACGGTTGCCGGGAGGCGCGGAATAAGTGCCGACCGTCCCGATATGCAACGGGTGAGTCGTCGGCATGATCGCGCGCCCGCCCAGCGAGGTCGCCACGGGGATGCTGAACTTCTCGGCGATGGCTATCAGCTCCGCCTGCGCGCCCGCCTGGATTGCGCCCGCCCCGACGACAAACACCGGCCGTTCGGCCTCAGACAACCGCTTCGCGGCCGCTGCGATCACCGGTGCCGGGGCAATGGGGCGATATATCGGCAAATGGCCAAGTTCGGCGGGCGGCAGAACCGCGCCGGGCACCACCCCGTTTTCGATAACCTCACCCCCGAGACCGTTGATGTCCAAATGTACGGGACGCGGCGAACCGTCGGCGGCCTCGCGGAACGCTTGCGCCAGCAGATGCGGAAGTTCCCGGGCTTCGGCCACATCCATGGATGCCTTGGTCACCGAGGCAAAAAGTGGCGTGTGCGGCACCTCCTGATAGGCATTGCGATAGCGCAGCATCGGTTCTTTGCGGCCCGTCAGCGCCACCACGGGCGCGCGGTGCAGATAGGCGTCCTGCAAACCGGCCGCCAGATTGGCCGCGCCCACCGATTGCGCCATGCAGACCCCGACGCGCCCGCTAACCCGTGCATAGCCATCGGCCATGTAGGCGGCCGATTTCTCCGAATGCGCCAGGATGCGGCTGATCCCCAGCTCCTCCATCTCGACAAGCGTGGGCCGCAGCATCGCGTCCATGAAAAAGACGTGGCTGACACCAAGCCGCTTGAAGGATTCAGCGATGTATCGCGCACCGGTTTTTTGCGTGGGCTGCTCGAAGGGCATGTCAGTCTTTCCTATCCATTCTGAAAGCGCTTTCATATGGAGTTACCTTATTATTTGCGAATCTTTCAAGGGAAAAACTGCCACTATATCCCTAATACACGATATCTATGAATTCGCTTGCAAACAGCAATCCGGTTACCTACCCTCCCGGTCACTGCACCGAGACCCAAAGGCCCAGCGCGTGACGAAATCGAACAATCCGCCCCACCAACGCGCGCGCATGGAAGACGTCGCAAAAGTCGCGGGTGTTTCCCTGGCGACGGTCTCACGCGCGATGCGCGCACCGGACACTGTCTCGGACGGATTGCGGGACCGGGTGCAGGCGGCCGCACAAAGGCTTGGTTACGCGCCCAACCGCATCGCAGGCAGCCTTGCCGGTGCGCGCGCACCGTTGATCGGCGTGATTGTTCCCAGCCTGACTAACTCGTTCTTTGCCGAAACCCTCGAATGTATGACCACCCTTCTGGAAGCCGAAGGCTATCAACTGATGATCGGCCAGCACGACTACGACATCGACCGCGAGGAACGGATCGTCGCCGCCTTTTCCAGCTGGAACCCGTCGGCGCTCGTCGTCACGGGGCGCGACCACACGCGCGGCACCCTTGGCATCCTTTCCGGTGCCTCCGGCCCCATCGTCGAGATGTGGGATTTTGGCGAACATCCGGTCGATATCGGGATCGGTTTTTCAAACAG
>CAYGNB010000101.1:0-10026 GCA_964351135.1 uncultured Rhodobacterales bacterium
GCGTCTCCGCGAGGGAGTTACAGTCCCCTGCCACACCTTGCGGCCTGTCGCCCACGGTCCTGGCGCATTGCGCCCGACGTGAAGGCGTGATTACTAGCGCGCCAATAAGGCGTCAACAGGAAAATCCGGGTGGCGCGATACGCGGGAGCGCGAGATGAAAAAGCCGAAATGGGTCGTCGAGAAAGAACGCGCGCGCAAGGCGTCGGCGGCGGAAACGGTGTGGCTGTTCGGCCTGCACGCGGTGCGCGATGCGCTGATGAATCCCCGGCGCGAAAAGCTGCGCCTGATCGTGACCCGCAACGCCGCCGACAAGCTGGCCGAGGCGATTGCGGCGGCGGGGATCGAGCCCGAACTGGCCGATGCGCGCAGATTCACCGCGCCCATCGATCCGGGATCGGTCCATCAGGGCGCCGCGCTGGAGGTCAGGCCGCTCGACTGGGGACGCGTTGCCGATGTGGCGATCGGGGCGGCGTCGCCGCGTCTGGTCCTGCTCGACCGCGTGACCGACCCGCATAACGTGGGCGCGATCCTGCGGTCGGCCGAAGTGTTCGGGGCGTCGGCGGTGATCGGTACGCGGCATCATTCGGCGCCGGAAACCGGGGCGCTGGCCAAAACCGCCAGCGGTGCGCTCGAACGCCAGCCCTATCTGCGGGTGCGCAATCTCGCCGATACCATCGCCGAGTTGCAGGATATGGGGTATCTGGTGCTGGGACTGGATGGCGAGGCCAGTCAGACCATCGAAGAGGCGGTCGACGGTCGCCGAGATGGCCCGGTGGCGCTGGTGCTGGGGGCAGAGGGGCCGGGGCTGCGTGCCAAGACGCGCGAGGTGGTGGATGCGTTGGTGCGGATCGATGCCGCCGGCGGGTTCGGATCGCTCAACGTATCGAATGCGGCGGCCGTCGCGCTTTATGCGTCGCGGACCTGATGCCGCTGCTTGGGCGGTTTCAGCCAATCTAAGCAATCGTTGAATCGGGCGTCGGGTGACAATATCTCGGGCGGAACCCAACACCGGATCCCGACGATGCCCCATGCCACCAAGATCGCTACCTGCTGCTATTGCGGGACCCGCGCGGCACTGGTGCTGAGAGGCAAGACCCGGCACGAACTGTCGTGTTCCACCTGTGGCGCGCCGCTGCACGATCTCAAGATGCTGCGCAAGGATCGCATCGGCGACCGGGAACTGGTCGTGGCACAAAAGCCGAAGCGCAAGGTGAAGACATCCGGCCCCGGCAGGCGCGCGCCACCGGCCGCTGTCTTTGCCGCAGCATCGAAGAAAAAGCGCAAGCGGCGCAAGTCGTTGCTGTCCAGGGTCGTGGAAGAGGCATTCGACGCGATCGAGGATATCTTTGACTGATCGCGTTCACGGGCGATCACCGGCTGGCGAGCATGGCTTCACATCCCCGTATGCGGTCTTGCAACATGGCCGCCAGAGGCCATTCTAGGGCGGAAATGAAAATCTGACTCCAACCCCTGTTCGAAACCCATGTCGCCACGCCGCCTTGTTCCCGTTCTATTTACCGTTCTTTTGCTGGTCGTGGGGGGCTGGCAATCTGCGCGGGCCGAGGTTGCGCTGTACTACGCGGTGGGCGGGACCGCCATCGCCGGCTACGATCCGGTCAGCTATTTCCACGACGACGCGCCACGCAAGGGGCGGGCTGAATACAGCCTCACCTGGAAGCGTGTGGTCTGGTTGTTCGCCAGCGCCGAGAACCGCGATGCCTTTGAGGCCGACCCGCGCGCCTATGCGCCGCAATTCGGCGGCTTCTGCGCCTATGCCATGTCCCGGGGCAAGAAAAGCGCGACCAATCCGCTGGCGTGGTGGATTCAGGACGGGCGGCTTTACCTGATCCACGATCTCAACCTGCGCGACCGCTGGATGCGGGACATCGCTGGGAATGTGGCGCTTGCGCGTGAGCACTGGCCGACGGTCCTGCGGAACTAGGTTGTGCCGACGGGCACTGGCCTAAATCCGCGTCCGGGGTTGGCCCGTTTGTGATCACGATTTCTCGACAATGGATGAAATACCGGGGTGGCGCACCTATTTCAGATGTGTCCGCGGGGCCGGAACCCTCGCGGGCCATTTACTGTCCCTCGTTCCGTGCCTTGCGCCCAGAGTTGATTTCTGGGCGCATTTTTCTGAAACAGGATAAAACAGGGGAACGGGCATGGCAGCATATTCCGACGCTTATCTCAAACAGATCCTGACACGCACCAAGGTCATCGCCGTGGTCGGTGTTTCGCTGAACCCGGTACGGCCCAGCAACTATGTGGCCCGTTACCTAGGGTTGCGCGGGTACCGGGTGATCCCGGTCAATCCGGGCCACGCGGGCGAACGGCTCTATGGTGAACTGGTCGCTGGGTCGCTGGGCGACATCGACGCGCCGGTGGACATGGTCGATATCTTTCGCCGCTCCGAGGCGGTGCCGCCTATCGTCGAGGAGGCTCTGGACACGCTGCCGCATCTGAAAACCGTCTGGATGCAGATCGGCGTCAGGAACGCCGAGGCCGCCGCGATGGCCGAGGCGCGAGGGATCGACGTGATCCAGAACCTGTGCCCGAAAATGGAATACCAGCGCCTGTTCGGTGAACTGCGCATGGGCGGCTTCAATACCGGGATGATTTCGTCGAAGCTCTGAAACGCGAGCGCGTCAGTCCTGGCGCGATGCCTTTTCGGCAATCCCGCTGGTGCCCTGCCGCCGCGCCAGTTCCGCCAGCACGTCGTCCAGCGTCACGTCGCGTGCGGCCAGCATGACCAGCAAGTGAAACAGCACGTCGGCCGCCTCGGCGGTCAGCCGGTCGCGGTCGCCCTTCACCGCCTCGATGATTGCTTCCACCGCTTCTTCGCCGAATTTCTCGGCGGCTTTCTCGGGGCCTTTCGCGAGCAGTTTTGCCGTCCAGCTGCTGTCGGGATCGGCGGTCTTGCGGGCCTCGATGGTGGCGGCCAGATCGTGCAGAAGGCTCATCGCCGGTCCTTTCAGCTCAGCCGCACGGGGATACCCGCCGCCGCCATGTGTTCCTTGGCCTGCCGGATCGTGAATTCCCCGAAATGGAAGATCGACGCGGCCAATACCGCGCTCGCCCCGCCTTCGGTCACGCCCTCGACCAGGTGATCGAGCGTGCCGACGCCGCCAGAGGCGATCACCGGGATCGGCACCGCGTCCGAAATCGCACGGGTGAGCGGCAGGTTGAAGCCCGCGCGTGTACCGTCGCGGTCCATCGAGGTCAGCAGGATTTCTCCGGCACCTTTGGCCACCACCGTGCGGGCGAAGTCGACCGCGTCGATTCCGGTGGGGCGGCGGCCGCCATGGGTGAAGATCTCCCACCGGCCCGGTTCGACCGTCTTGGCGTCGATGGCGACCACGATGCACTGACTGCCGAAACGGTCGGCAGCCTGTGCCACCACGTCCGGATCGGCCACGGCGGCCGAGTTGAAGCTGACCTTGTCGGCGCCTGCCAGCAACAGGTCGCGGACGTCTTCGTGGCTGCGCACGCCGCCGCCGACGGTCAGCGGGATATAGCATTGTTCGGCGGTACGCTGCACGACGTCGAACATGGTGCCGCGGTTTTCGTGGGTGGCGTGAATATCGAGAAAGCACAGTTCGTCCGCGCCCGCCGCATCATAGGCGCGTGCCGATTCCACCGGGTCGCCCGCATCGACGAGATCGACGAAATTCACCCCTTTGACCACCCGGCCATCGGCCACGTCGAGACAGGGTATGATGCGGGTCTTGAGCATGTCGGTGCGGTCCTTTCGGTCTTCACGGGATTGTTTATGTGCATTTCCCGCCTGAAACCAGAGGATGAGCGCAGCATTTTGATCCGGCAGGAAAGGGTTTCCGATGAAGGGATGGATTGCGGCACTGGGATTGGCGCTGGCCGCATCGCCAGCGCTGGCCGACGACGATGTGGTGAAGGTGAAGGCGAGCGGCGATGTGGCCGCGACGATGGACGCGCTGGAGGCTGCGGTGAACGGCGCGGGCGCCACCGTCTTTGCACGGATCGACCATGCAGGGGGCGCCGCCGGGGTCGGCTTGGACC
This sequence comes from uncultured Rhodobacterales bacterium, assembly GCA_964351135.1. Taxonomy (GTDB): domain Bacteria; phylum Pseudomonadota; class Alphaproteobacteria; order Rhodobacterales; family Rhodobacteraceae; genus Pukyongiella. The sequence continues at coordinate 4,039 of CAYGNB010000101.1, forward strand.
TGGCACCATCGCAGTTGCTGATCTTTGGCAACCCCAAGCTGGGAACGCCCGCGATGCAGGATGCCGCGCTCGCTGGGCTGGTCCTGCCGCTGAAGGTGCTGGTCTATGAAGATGCCGGCGGGCAGGTTTGGCTGGCCTATGAGGATCCGGGCGAGGTTCTGGACGATATCGACGGCATTCCCGACGGGGCGGGCTACATCGGCAAGATGCAGGGCGCGCTGGGCAAGCTGACGGCCGCCGCAGCCGGCGGCTGACGGGGAGGGGGCCAGCCCCCTCTTGGCCCGTTAACGGGCCAATTCACCCCCGGGATATTTTCGGCAAGAGGAAAGGGTCAGCCGCGCAATACGGCCAGTGCTGCCTGCAGGTCCAGCGCCCCGTCATAGAGCGCCCTGCCGGAAATCGCGCCGTCGAGCGCGACGCCGCAATCCCGCAGCGCGATCAGATCCTCCAGCGACGACACGCCGCCCGAGGCGATCACGGGGATGTGCACCGCGCGGGCCAGCGCGGCGGTGGCGTCGATATTCGGGCCCTGCATCGCCCCGTCGCGGTTGATATCGGTATAGATGATCGCGGCCACGCCTGCGTCCTCGAAACTGCGAGCGAGGTCGGTGGCCTCCACGTCGGTTTCCTCGGCCCAGCCGCGCGTTGCGACACGGCCGCCACGCGCGTCGATACCCACCGCCACCCGGCCGGGAAAGGCGTGCGCCGCCTCACGGACAAGATCGGGCTGTTCCACCGCCACCGTGCCCAGGATCACCCGTGCCAGCCCCTTGTCCAGCCAGGTTTCGATCGTGGCCATGTCGCGGATACCGCCGCCCAGCTGCGCGGGCACCTTGCAGTCGGACAGGATCGCCTCGACCGCCGCCGCGTTCACGGGTTCGCCCGCAAAGGCGCCGTTCAGGTCCACCAGATGCAACCAGGCACAGCCCGCATCGACAAAGGCGCGGGCCTGCGCGGCAGGGTCGTCGTTGAATACCGTGGCCTTGTCCATTTCGCCACGCAGCAGGCGCACGGCCTGCCCGTCCTTGAGGTCGATTGCGGGGTAGAGGATCATCGCGGCGGCCTTTCCTGTGTCGGTCGGCGCGATATGGCATGGCCATGCCGGGGAATGCAACGCGACCCGAGGTCAGGCTTGCCTGACCGGGCGGGGGCACGGCAGACTGACGGCGAGACGAGGGAGACATCGCATGAAGACATTCGTTCTGGGCGCGGTCGCGGCGCTGGGGCTGGCCGGGGCGGCGCTGGCCGATCCGGTCGAGGGCACATGGAAGACACAGGTGGATGACGGGTCATACGCGCATATCAGGATGGCCCCTTGCGGCAGCGCGATCTGTGGCACCATTGCGCGCACCTTCAACGCCGATGGCGAATACAAGTCGCCCAATATCGGCAAGACGCTGGTGATCGACATGGTGCCGAACGGCGACGGCAGCTATGCGGGCAAGGTCTGGCGGCCCTCGAACGACAAGATCTATATCGGCAAGATGCAGCTGAACGGAAACGCGCTGGCCCTGCGGGGCTGCGTCGCGGGCGGGTTGCTGTGTTCCAAGCAGACCTGGAACCGGGTCCAGTAGGTTTCGCAATCAGCCGCGTTCCCTCGCGATTTGGTGATTCGGGCCGGTCGGGTGTACACTCGTCCGGCCTTTTGCGCGCCGGGCGGCGAGCAGGCGCGCCACACCCGTGTCTTCGATCGGAGAGATGCCGGTGCAGTACAAGCGAATCAGGTTCATTCTTGCCGCGGCTCTGACCGCCGGATTTGCCGTGGATGCCTGTGCGGAATCGCCTGTTGGCACCTGGCAGACGCCGCCCGATGCCAACGGCATTTTCGCGCATATCGTCGCCACGCCTTGCGGTGCGGGAACCTGTGGCGTGATCGCGCGCACCTATGATCGCGAGGGGCGCCAGGTCACCACGCCCAATCTGGGCCGACGGGTGTTCTGGGACATGCGTCCGGTGGGCGGCGGTCGTTGGGAGGGACAGGCCTATGTGCCGCTGTACAAGCGTACCGTGCCCGGCGTGATGCAGATCAGCGGCAACCGCGCGCGGGTGTCGGGTTGTGCCGGGCCGGTTTGCCTGGCGCAGAGCTGGCGCCGGGTGAAATAGCCGCTCATGGCATCCAGCGCAGGAAATTACCGATCATGCGAAGGCCGGTGGCCTGGCTTTTTTCCGGGTGGAACTGCATCCCGACCATGGTGTCGCGCCCGATCATCGCGGTGACCGCGCCTCCGAAATCCACATGTGCCAGCCGCTGCTGCGGGTCGGTTACGCGGAAATGATAGGAATGCACGAAATAGGCGTGATCGCCGGTCGAGATACCGTCCAGCACCGGATGCGGATGGTCGATCACCAGATCGTTCCAGCCCATATGCGGCACTTTCAGCGCCGGATCTCCGGGCGTGATTCTGACCACGTCGCCACCGATCCAGCCGAGCCCGTCGGTTTCCTCGTATTCGTGGCCCCGTGTGGCCATCAACTGCATGCCCACGCAGATGCCGAGGAAGGGGCGGGCGCGGGTCTCCACCGCCTCGCGCAGTGCCTCGTAGAGCCCCGAACGCCCCTCCAGCGCTGCTGCGCAGGCAGGAAAGGCGCCGTCGCCGGGCAGTACCAGACGGTCGGCAACGGCCACCGTATCGGGCTCGGACGTGACGACCACATCGCCTGCCCCGACCTCGCGGGCCATGCGCTGGAACGCCTTTTCCGCCGAATGCAGGTTGCCGCTTTCGTAGTCGATGATCGCCGTCAGCATGGGTTCGATCCCTGAAACATCCCGGTTGTTCGTCGCCCAACCGGCGCGGGCGGGCCCTAGAGCGCGCCCTTGGTGGACGGCACCGCGTCGGAGCGGCGCGGGTCGGGTTCGACCGCCTCGCGCAGGGCGCGGGCGACGGATTTGAACGCCGCCTCGGCGATATGGTGGCTGTTAATCCCGTGCAACTGGTCCACATGCAGCGTGACGCCGCCGTGGGTGCTGAAGGCCTGGAAAAACTCGCGCACCAGTTCGGTGTCGAATGTGCCGATCTTGGCCGTGGGCAGATCGACGTTCCAGATCAGATAGGGCCGTCCGGACAGGTCCAGCGCCGTGCGCAGAAGTGCGTCGTCCATCGGCAGCAGGCAGGCCCCGTAACGGCGGATGCCGCGCTTGTCGCCCAGCGCCTGCGCCAGCGCCTGGCCCAGCGCGATGCCGGTGTCCTCGACCGTGTGGTGATCGTCGATATGCAGGTCGCCGGTTGCGCGAATCGTCATGTCGATCAGGGAATGGCGCGCCAACTGGTCCAGCATATGATCGAAGAACCCGACCCCTGTGCGGTTGTCATAGGCGCCGGTGCCATCAAGATCGACGGTCACGCTGATATCGGTTTCCGCTGTCTTGCGGGTGATCTCGGCCTTGCGCATCGCGGGCGTCCCTCATCGGTTCCGCTGGGCTTATAGGCGCGCGCGCGGCAGGTTCCAAGATGGCGCGAACCGATGACCGCCGGATGTGGCCGCGCGCCCACGCGAGGGATTGCGCCCGCGCCGCGCCCATGCCAGCCTGCGGCCAGACCCTTCGATCAAGGCAGGCCCATGACCACCTGTGTCTTCGTCCAGATCCGCTGCAAACCCGGCTCCACCTATCGTGTGGCCGAGGCCATCGCGTTGCGCGAGATTCATTCCGAGCTCTATTCGACCAGCGGCGAGTATGACCTGCTGATGAAGATGTACATTCCCGAGGGCGAGGATGTGGGCAAGTTCATCAACGATCACCTGCTGGATATCGGCGGGATCGAACGGTCGCTGACCACCATGACGTTCAAGGTGTTCTAGCCCCGGTATCTATCCGCGCGGGTGCGCCACCAGCGCGCCACGTGCCCCACGGGGCCGCGCAGCAGGACGTAGGGCAGGAACCCCAGCCCCAGCGTCACCACGATCAGTTCCACCGGATAGACCGCGTGCTGCACGAAGATCTGATAGATCAGGTCCAGTGTCGCGGCCAATACCAGCACCCGCGATACGGATCGGATACCGTCACCCAGGGTTTCGCGCCGTTTGCCCGATGCGGTCAGCAGCGCCGCGAAATAGGGGCGGGCGCCGCGTTTCGCGTCCCGGATGCCGTCCCGCAACGCCAGCGCCATCGCCATCACCGGCTGCAACGCGAAGCGGAACGCCATTGGCCCGTCGGGGCGCGTGGACAGGTCTTCGGCAAAACGGTGGATGATATCGGCAACCGACAAATGCGCCCCCGCCAGCGGCAGGCCAGACGTCTATCGTCCAGCGTTTCCGTCAGTTTATCGGGAAAATCTGGAGCGGGCGATGAGATTCGAACTCACGACCCCAACCTTGGCAAGGTTGTGCTCTACCCCTGAGCTACGCCCGCGTCCGTGGGTGAGGCGTCAGATATAAAGTCCGGCAGGGCGCTGCAAGAGGAAAATGGAACCACCGGCAAATTTCTTCGCGCCGGTATCGCGCGTTGTCGGCGTGTCGGGGACGGAACGGAAAAACCGGGGCGCAGACCCGCCCCGGTTGTAATCGCCTGGGTCGCCATGCGGCCGTGTCTCTATTCGAGTTCGACCAGCAGATCCTTGGCGTCGATCTGGCCGCCGGGTTGCACATGCACCGCCGCAACCACGGCGTCGCGTTCGGCATGGATGCCGGTTTCCATCTTCATCGCCTCGATGGTCAGCAGCAGATCCCCCGCGGTGACCTTCTGGCCCGGCTGGACCGCCACGGTGGCGACGACGCCGGGCATCGGCGCGCCGACATGGGCGGCGTTGCCCGGCTCTGCCTTGGGGCGCTGGATGGTCGAGGATTTGACCAGCCGGTTCGGCACCCGGATCACCCGGGGCTGGCCGTTGAGTTCGAAGAACACCCGCACCTCGCCGTTCTCGTCGGTGTCGCTGACGGCCTGCAGGCGGATTTCCAGTGTCTTGCCGGGGTCGATCTCGGCGCTGATTTCCTCGCCCGGTTCCATTCCGTAAAAGAAATTGCGCGTGGGCAGGGTGCGCACAGGTCCGTATTGCCGGTGCCGGCCCATGTAGTCGAGGAACACCTTGGGATACATCAGGTAGCCGTTGAGATCCTCGTCATCGACGGCCATGCCTTCCAGTTCTGCACTGAGCTGTGCGCGGACCGCTTCCAGATCCACCGGTTCGAGGTGCTTGCCCGGACGTTCGGTGTTGGGCGCCTCGTCCTTGAGAACCTTGCGGACGATCTTGTCGGGGAACCCGCCCGGCGGCTGGCCCAGATTGCCGCGCAGCATGTCCACCACCGACTCGGGAAATGCGACTTCTGTGGCCGGATCTTCGACCTCGTCGCGGGTCAGGCCCTGGCTGACCATCATCAGCGCCATGTCGCCCACCACCTTGGACGATGGTGTGACCTTGACGATATCGCCGAACATCCGGTTCACATCCGCGTACATCTGGGCCACTTCGTGCCAGCGTTCCTCGAGCCCGAGGCTGCGTGCCTGGGCCTTGAGATTGGTGAACTGCCCGCCCGGCATCTCGTGCAGATAGACCTCGGAGGCCGGGGCCTGAAGCCCGCTTTCAAAGGCGGCATACTGTCCGCGCACGGCTTCCCAATAGTCCGACAGCTCGCGGATCGCCGAAATGTCGAGCCCGGTATCGCGGTCGGTGTGGCGCAGCGCCTCGACAACCGTGCCCAGCGTCGCCTGCGACGTGTTCCCCGACAGCGCGTCCATGGCGCAGTCGACCGCGTCCACGCCGGCATCGGCGGCGGCGAGGATGGTGGCACAGGCCACGCCGGCGGTGTCGTGCGTGTGGAAATGGATCGGCAGGCCGACCTCTTCCTTCAACGCCCGGATCAGCGCCTTGGCCGCGGCCGGTTTCAGCAGCCCGGCCATGTCCTTGAGCCCCAGAACATGCGCGCCTGCGTCGCGCAGCTCCTTGCCCATGCCGACATAGTATTTCAGGTCATACTTGGCCCGGTCCGGGTCGAGGATGTCGCCGGTATAGCAGACGGTGCCTTCGCAGACCTTGTTCTGGTCGATCACCGCAT
>CAYGNB010000102.1:0-2193 GCA_964351135.1 uncultured Rhodobacterales bacterium
GCTGTTGTTGCGGCGTGCATGAAATCCGGCTGACCGCCGATGGCGCCCAGATAGGCGTGGCCGATCTGTTCAGCATTGACCTGACCCAGCAGGTCGACCTCGAGCGCCGAATTGATCGCCACGAGATTGTCCAGCCCGGCCAGCACGGCGTTGCCATGTGTGTAGTCGGACCCGCAGAGCAGGAAATCGGGGTTGTCGGTCATATATGCTGCCAGTCGCGGGCCGCCCACAGCGACGGCGCCGACGCCGGTGCCGGCCAGGAGCGGTTTTCTGATATTGGTCAGTGCGCCGCAATCGGCGAGATCGACGATTTCATCGGTGACGAGGCCGGAATGAAGCCCCAGATCGCGGTGATGCCGCAAACCGTTCAGGATCGCTGACGGGATGGCGCCAATGCCGTATTGCAGCGTCGCGCCGTCGGGGATCAATGGCGTCAGGTGATCCGCGATGGCGGTTTCGATCGCTCCGGGGGTGTGGGCAGGCAGGTGCGGCAGCGCATGGTCGCTCGCGATGACGGCCGAAATGCGGCCGACCTGCAGCGGGCGATCCATCCGTACCCAGGGAACGGCGGGGTTGATCTCGGCGATCACCGAGCGTGCATGTTCGACGGCGACGGGCAGGACATCGTTGCACCAGCCCAGCGAATGGGTGCCGTCCGGGCCCGGCGGGCTCAGTTGAACCAGAACCACGTCGGGCCGCAGGGGCCCGTCCGCGATCAGGCCCGGTAACGACGAATAGCGGCAGGGGATGAGGTGCAACCTGCCGGCGCGGCTCAGCCGCCGGACGTGACCGAGCGCGCCGTAGCTGACCGGGGTGATGGCATCCGTGTGGTCTTCGGAGATGCCGTCGGTCAGTTGCAGGCCCAGCAGCGCACGGGTGGACCCGATCCGATGGCGGGCCGCGGTGTACATCTCCACCAGCGCCCGCGGTTCGCTCAGCGCCTGACCCCAGGTGACCATATCGCCTTCGCGGATGTATGCCGCAAGGTCGAGGTCATTGGCAGGGGTAACGGTAAGCTGCACGTTCAGGCCGTTTCGGGTTGAGCGCCGAAGGCGCCGGCGCGTTCCATCTGCCGGATCTGATCCTCACTGCAACCGATGCGGCCGAGAATGTCGTTCCGGTGCTGACCCAATGCGGGCGACGGTCCTGTATCGTCAACCGTTTTTCCATCCGCGAGGACCGGGAAGGGCATGACCGTTCCCGCAGCGGTTTCACGGCAAATCCCCCGTGCGCGCGCCTGCGGTGCGGCGCAGGCCTCGGCATTTGTCACGCAGATCGCCGCCGGTACGTCCGCCGGGTCGAAGAGGTCGATCCAATGTTGCGCGGGGTGCCGTGCGAACATGGCGTCCAGTTCGGTCATCAACGCCTCGGCGTGCTGCGCGCGCCCATCCTCGGTGGCAAAGCGTGCCTCGCCGAGCGCGGGCGCGATCTCTCGCGTTACCGTCACAAGGTTGCGCCAGAACTTCTCTTCGATCACCGTCAGCGCGATCTGCCGTCCGTCGCTGCAGGTAAAGAGATCGTTGGCGGGATAGAGATGGTCGACGGCGTCGGCCGCCGCGTCGTGGCCAAACCGCAGGAGACTGGCGTAGAGCACCGATTCGTAGAGGCTCAGGTCCAGCGTTTTCCCGCGCCCTTCGCGGAGCGCGGCCAGAATGGCGATGGCGGCAAAGGCGCCGCCCGCGATATCCGCAATCGGCAGCGAGGCGCGGCTGGGCGGCTGGCGCAGCTGGCCGCGATAGGCAAGGCTGCCGCCCATAGCGAGATAGGCGAGATCGTGGCCCGCCCTGGTGGCGGCCGGGCCGGTCTGGCCGAACCCGGACAGCGAACAATAGACAAGACGGGGATTGTGATCGTGCATCTGCGCGGGGCCAAACCCCAGCCGGGCCGCGACGCCGGGCCGGAACCCTTCGATGGCCACATCCGCATAGCGGGCAAGGCGGGCGACGATATCCGGCGCCTCCGGTGACTTCATGTCGAGCACGATACTGGATTTGCCGCGGTTCGCCCCTGCGAACAGGGCGTTTTTCATATGGCGGGCATAGTCGCCGCCGGGCGGCTCGATCTTGATCACCTCGGCGCCTAGGTCGGCCAGAATCATCGTTGTCAGCGGCCCGGGCAGGAGCATCGAGAAATCCACCACCTTCAGCCCGTCGAGCGGTGCCCAGCCCTTGTCGGAATCCATGATCTGCATGC